>NZ_SJDU01000114.1 GCF_005518285.1 Brachyspira catarrhinii
TTTAACGGTTGACGGAAGTTTTGCGTTGGGAGGAGCGGTAAGCGCGATATTAATATCAAACGGAATGAATCCTTTCATAACTTTAATTTTTTCTTTTTTAGCTGGTTCTTTGGCGGGACTTGCCACTGGAATATTGAATACTAAATTGCAAATTCCAGGGATATTGGCGGGAATTCTTTCAATGATAGCTTTATATTCCATTAATATAAGAGTTATGGGCGGAAGACCGAATATACCGCTTTTGGGAATGGCTACTTCGCTTACGATTATTCAAAATATTCTTTCTTTAAGCAAAGTTATGTCGGATTTATTAGTCGGTTTTGTATTTTCTTTATTCATAGTTTTTATTATGTATTGGTTTTTTAGAACGGAGATTGGATGCGCTATAAGAGCTACGGGAAATAACGAAAAGATGATTCGGGCTTTGGGAGTGGACACAAATATAATGAAAATAATCGGGCTTATGATTTCAAACGCTTTGGTTTCTCTTTCAGGTGGTTTAGTTACGCAAAGTCAGGGATATGCCGATGTCGGAATGGGAACGGGAACTATAGTAGTGGGACTCGCGTCCGTTATAATAGGAGAGGTTATTTTTGGAAATAGATTTAATTTTTTATATAAATTATCTTCCATTGTTATGGGTTCTATAATTTACAGAATAATAATAGCGATAGTTCTTCAATTAGGATTAAAAGCTACCGATTTAAAACTTTTAACGGCAATAATAGTGGCAATAGCTCTTTCCGTTCCAGTGCTTAATAAAAAGGCTACAAAAATATTAAATCCAAAAAGAAAAGGATAATTATGCTCGAATTACAAGAAATATATAAAACATTTAATAAAGGAACTATAACCGAAAAAAAAGCTATTAACGGAATCGACTTAAAATTAAACGAAGGAGATTTTGTCACGGTTATTGGCGGAAACGGAGCGGGAAAATCGACTCTTTTAAATTTAATCGCTGGAGTTTACGAAGCGGATTACGGAAAAATACTTGTAGACGGAGTCGATATTACGGACAAAAAAGAATATGCGAGAGCGGAACTCTTTGGAAGAGTGTTTCAAGACCCTATGATTGGAACGGCTTCAAATATGTGGATAGAGGAAAATCTTGCGCTTGCAAAAAGGAAAGGAAATCCGAGAACTTTAAGATGGGGAATAACGAGAGCGGAGAGAGGAGAATATATCGAAAAATTAAAGAGACTCGATTTGGGATTGGAGAAGAGATTAAATTTGAAAGTGGGGCTTCTTTCGGGAGGGCAGAGACAGGCGCTTACTCTCTTAATGGCGACTCTTAAAAAACCGAGATTACTTTTGCTTGACGAACATACGGCGGCGCTCGACCCTAAAACGGCAAAAAAAGTCCTTGAAATTACCGAAGAGATAATAAGAGAAGGCAAATTAACCGCTTTTATGGTTACTCATAATATTAAAGACGCAATTCATTATGGAAACAGACTCATAATGATGAACGATGGAAATATTATTTACGATGTTTCTGGAGAAGAAAAAAAGTCTTTGGAAATTTCCGATTTGCTTAAAAAATTTGAAAACGAAGAGAACGCTTTAAGCGATAAATTATTATTACCTTAAAATAAAGGCTAATTATTAATTAGTTAAATCAAAGCGTAAATAAAAAATTAAAAAATGAAATATTTTGATAAGAATAATAAATTAACCTTAATGCATAAAGATTTAAATAAAATAATCAGAAAACCAGAAATGTTGGAAACTTCAAAAAATTTATTTATAAATCTTTATTCTGAATTAAAAAATCAAATTGACAATTTATTTTTAGAATTAAAAAAATCCGAAAACGAAAATATAATATGGAATTTATGGCATATAATAAGAATCGAAGATTTAACGGTAAATATATTGATACGCGAAAAAGAATCGATTTTAAATGAAAAATTAAAAAAAGAAATAAATATTTCAATTACGGATACGGGAAACTCTCTAACCAAAGAAGAAATCAAAAAATTGGCGAAAGACATTAATATTGATAAATTAAAATATTATAGCGATAAAGTAAGCGAAAGAACAATTAATTTAATAAAAAGGTTGAAAGCGGAAGATATGAAAAGAAAAATAAATAAAATTAGTTTGGAAAAAATTATAAAAGAGGGCGGAGTTTCAAAAGATAATTTATGGCTTATATATTATTGGGGTAAAAAAGACATAGCGGGACTTTTATTGATGCCGTTAAGTCGTCATATAATAGTTCACTTAAATCAATGTTATAAATATATAAAAACCGAATCGAATTAATTTTTAGTAATTTTTCTTTATTTATAATTCTTTTTATTTTGTATCTTTTTTCACTTGACAAAATTTATTATTTATTATATTATTGTTAGATAAAACAAACTATAAATAGCGACAAAGGAGTTATAAATGAGTTCATTAATAAATCAAAAACTTATCGATTTTAAAGTTCAGGCTTATCAAGACGGACATTTTAAAGATGTTTCAAAAAGCGATGTATTGGGAAAATGGGGAGTATTTTTCTTCTATCCCGCAGACTTCACTTTTGTATGTCCTACCGAATTGGGAGATTTGGCGGACACTTATGACGAGTTCAAAAAAATCGGATGCGAAATTTATTCGGTTTCGGAAGATACGCATTTCGTTCATAAGGCTTGGGCGGACGCTTCGGACACAATCAAAAAAATAAAATATCCTATGCTTGGCGACCCAACGGGAATCCTTGCAAGATTTTTCGGAGTATTGGTTGAAGAAGAAGGAAAAGCTTTAAGAGGAAGTTTCGTAGTCAATCCTAAAGGCGAAATAAAGGCTTACGAAATTCACGACATGGGAATAGGAAGAGACGCTAACGAACTATTAAGAAAAGTTCAAGCGGCTCAATATGTAGAAGAACATGGCGGAGAAGTTTGTCCCGCTAAATGGAAACCAGGCGCTAAAACCTTGAAACCTGGAATCGATTTGGTTGGAAAACTCTAATAATAGATAGACTTTAATTTTCGATAAAAAATTTTGAACAAAGTAAAAAAAGAGGGAGATTTTATTCTCTCTCTTTTTATTTTCTTTAATTTAAAAATTATTGTAGTTTTAAATATTTTAATTGATAGCGGAATTTAAGGAATCCATATCGAAAACGCAAACGGCTTCAATATCGGGCGCAATTTTTTTTGTCATTCCAGTCAATACTTTTCCCGGTCCGCATTCAAAAATTTTAGTTATTCCCATTTTTTGCATATTAATCATACTGTCAAACCATCTTACCGTTGAAAACATTTGCTTATATAAATTTTCTTTTATCGAATCGAAAGAATGAATTTCCGCGGTGACATTTGAAAAAACCTTATTGTCCGAATTATTAAATTTAACATTATCTAAAAATTCTTTCAAACTGTCGGCTGCGGGTTTCATAAAAGGAGAATGAAAAGCTCCCGATACTTTCAAAGGCATAACTCTTTTCGCTCCCGCTTCCATAAGTTTCGGAGTGATTTCTTCAATAGCCTTCGACAAACCAGATATAACGATTTGGTCTTTCAAATTATAATTGGCGGCGACAACCTCTTTATTTTCGGGCATACATTTAACCACATCCTCGTAATTGAGTCCCAAAACGGCAGCCATTCCGTAAGGAGCGTCCGAACCAGCTTTCGCCATAAGCAGTCCTCTCGTTCGGGCAATTTTCACGGCGTCCTCGAAAGATATATAACCTGCGGCGCATAAAGCGGTTATTTCTCCCAAACTATGCCCCGCGAAATAATCCCCTTCTATATTTTTGGATTGTAAAGCTCTGTAAACGGCGATTCCAACCGTAACCAAAGCGGGTTGAGTGTTTTCCGTCTTTTTCAAATCTTCTTCCGTTCCCTCGAAACATAAAGCTTTAATATCTATGTCGCTTAAAATATTTGCGGCTTTATCGAATACTTCTTTTGATTCGGGTATATTGTCGTATAAAGATTTTCCCATGCCAGCCGTTTGCGAGCCTTGTCCAGGAAATAAGAAAGCTATATTTGACATATTAATTCTCCTTAATAATTTAATTACAAATTTATAAATTAATTTAATAATTGATTGATTAAAATATAACAATAAAATAAAGTTTTATCAAGGTTTAATTTATTATTTAGAATTTATAGTATATAATAAAAATAGTTAATTTTTTATTTAAGGATTTAATAAAATGAATATAATTGATAACGAAAAGAAATCGAGATATATGATAATCGAAGGAATCGTTTCGGTTATAGTAAATATATTATTATTTGCTTTCAAATATGTGGTTGGAATATTTTCGGGTTCGCTTTCGATTATTGCGGACGCTTGGCATTCTTTAAGCGATTCTATAAGCAGTATAATTGTCATAATCGGAGGAATATTTTCAAAAAAGCCCGCCGACAAAGAGCATCCTTTCGGGCATGGAAGAATAGAACTTATAACGAGTTTTATTGTGGGAATAATGCTTGTTTTTATCGGTTATACTTTTTTTACCGAAGCCATAAAAAATCTTCTTAATAAACAAACGGCGACTTTCAATAAAGCCACTATTATTGCAATGATAGTTTCTATTATAATAAAAGAAATTTTGGCTCAATATTCTTTTTGGGCTTATAGAAAATCTGGAGCGAAATCTTTATATGCGGACGCTTGGCATCATAGAAGCGACAGCATTACTTCGATAATAATTTTGATTGGAATTTTAATCGGAAAAAATTTTTGGCAGTCGGATGCAATTTTAAGTATTTTGGTTTCAATCGTCATATTTATAGCCGCTTTCGATGTGATAAAATCGAGCGTTAAACCTTTGATTGGCGAATATCCTTCCGAAGAGATTATAAACAAAATAAAAAATATAGCGGACGAACTCAAATTAAATGGCGAGAGTTTGCATCATTTCCATATACATATTTACGGCTCTCACACTGAAATTACTTTTCACATTCGCTTTCCGAAAGATATGACTGTCTTTGAAGCTCATAATATGGCGACTATTTTTGAAAACGCGATAAGAGAAAAATTGTCAATTGAGGCTACGATACATATCGAGGCTATTAAATAATTATAAAAATGAAGACTTGAAATATTAAAAAAATGAGATTAAAATAATAAATAATGTTTATATAAAAGGAAAATTGATGTTAAAAAATATTTATAAACCGCATTCTTTGATAATAGACTTAACTACAAATTGTAATCAAAAATGCTTTTTCTGTTGGAGAATTAATAGACCAGAATATCTTAAAGAAGTTTTGAAAGATACAAATAAAACTATAGATTTTGATATTTATAAATCTATCATAGACGATGCATGCAAAATAAATAGTATTAAATGGCTTTCATTATGCGGACCTATGGGAGAGCCTTTGCTTGCAAACAATTTTCTCCAATTCCCTCAATACGCTATGAATAAGAAACATTTTAACACGATATTAATAAATACTAACGGATTTGCATTAAATAGATATGAGCCTTATGAAGTTCTTTCTTCTTTGACGGACATTCAAGTTTCGGTAGATACTATAAACCCCTATACTTATGAAAAAATTCATGGCTTTGGAAAACAATTGCCTACCGTTTTAGAAAATATAAAATCTCTTTTGCATTGTAAGAAAAAATATTCGGAGTTAAAAACTAACATAAGAGTTAGATTTACGGAAAACGAATATAATAAAAATGAATGGGTCGAATTTGAAAAATATTTTAATTCAATAAATTGCGAAATATTGCATGTAAAAATACATTCTTTCAACGGAATTAATCCCGAAAGGAATAATGAAATCGGCGCTTATCTTTGTAATCAGCCTTATTATGTTGTAAATTTTAATTATAAAGGCGAAATGACGACTTGTTGCACAAACTTTGAATTAAATCCAACTTTTGGAAGAATTGAAAAAAATAAATTAATCTCTCTATTTAATTCTAAAAAATTTAACAAATGGAGAATAAACAGGATGAAAGGAATATGCTCTAATTGCGGAGGATTAGGTTCTATAACACAAAGACATGATAATTATTTATCCGAAGATGAATATTTTAGATTTACTTTATTAAAAAAAGCTCCTAATTTTATTAAAAACATCATAGGAGCTAAATTGGATAATATATATCTTAAAAACTTTGCTTGGTGGATACCGATTAGAAAATGGCGAGATAATTTCAGAAACAAATTCTTTGATAACTTCATAGGGGGGGGGGTAAATAATGGTTTTAAATTTTTATATCCTTTTCGTTTTAGATTGGATTTGAATTATTGATTATAATAACAGAATTTACAATTTTTTGTTTTTTAGTTTTTATCTTAAAAATTGCTCCAAATCAAATTACTACTATATATGAATTAAAATTTAATGAATCTTTATATATATTACCATATATACCATTTTGACAAATTAATTTATTCTGTTATAATATAATTATGAAAGATAATATTGAAGTAAAGAAACTAAACGATTATTTTATTCGTTATTTTTTCGGTTTGAAAGGAGACGAGGATTTATTATTAAGCTTTATAAA
>NZ_SJDU01000115.1 GCF_005518285.1 Brachyspira catarrhinii
ATATCTTTAAATTTTATTTTAAGGAGAAAAAATTAATTATGATAATGACTTTAAGATGGTTTGGAAAAGAATTCGATTCGGTGAGCTTGAAGCAAATTAGACAAATTCCGGGAGTAAAAGGAGTTATTACGACTTTATACGACAGCAAAGTCGGAGAAATTTGGGAAAAGGAAAAAGTTAAAAAAATAAAAAAAGAAGTCGAAGATGCGGGACTTAAAATTTACGGGATTGAAAGCGTAAATGTGCATGACGACATAAAAATAGGGCTTTCAAGCAGAGATAAATACATAGAAAATTATATTGAAACTTTAAAGATTTTAGGAAACGAAGGAATAAATTTGGTATGTTACAATTTCATGCCAGTTTTCGATTGGACGAGAAGCGATTTGGCTAAAGTGCGTCCAGACGGAGCTACGGTTTTATCTTACGACCAAGACATTATAGATAAGATTGACCCCGAGAAAATGTTTGACAATATAGATTCCAATTCCAACGGTTATGTTTTGCCTGGCTGGGAACCCGAAAGACTTTCAAAAATAAAAGAACTTTTTGAAATGTATAAAGATGTGGACGATGAAAAACTTTTTGAAAATCTAAAATATTTTTTAAGCGCGATTATGCCTACATGCGAAAAGTTTGGAATTAAAATGGCTATTCATCCCGATGACCCCGCATGGTCCGTTTTTGGACTTCCAAGAATAATAATAAATAAAGAAAATATACTTCGCATGGTTAATAATGTTAATAGCGATTATAACGGAGTGGCATTATGCGCGGGTTCGCTTGGCTCTAATCCAAAAAACAACATTCCCGATATAGTGAGAAGTTTAAAAGGAAAAATATTTTTTGCTCATGTTAGAAATTTGGAACATACGGCTCCGGGAAAATTTCAAGAAGCGGCTCATCTTTCAAGCGATGGTTCTATGGATATGTTTGAAATAATGAAGGCTTTTTACGATATAGGTTTTGAAGGACCTTTCAGACCCGACCATGGCAGGGCTATTTGGGACGAAGTTTCTATGCCGGGCTACGGATTATACGACAGAGCGCTCGGTGCGGTTTATCTTCAAGGTTTATGGGAAGCTATAGATAAAATGAATAAATTAATATAAAATTAAAATATAATATTTCCATAATTTATAGTAATATCTACATTTTTTAGGAGATAACTCATGTTTACAAAATATATATCCACTCCAATAATTCCCGTTGCGGTTGTGGAAACTGAAGAAGAAATAAGAAATATTGCCGATTTATCGAGCGAATATTTGCCCGCAATCGAGCTTACTATGAGAACGGAATATTCTTACAAGGCTCTTGAAATATTGGCTAAAGATTATCCTAATTTGCCTAGAGCGGCGGCTACGGTAATATCAACGGAACAAGTCGACAGAATACTCGATTTGGGAACGAATATTATAATAAGTCCTGGATTTCAACCAAACTTGCTCGAATACGCTAAAAATAAAAATTACGATTATATACCTGGAGTAGCCACGCCTTCGGAAATAGAACAATGCCTCGCTTACGGACATAAATATTTGAAATTCTTTCATGCTGGAGTTTTTGGAGGAATAGAATGGCTTAAAGGAGTCGGAGCGGTTTATTCTCATACGGGAGTCAAATTTATGCCTTTAGGCGGAGTTAGCATAGATAATGTTTTGGATTATCTCAAACAGCCTAATGTGTTTGCCTGCGGAGGTTCATGGCTATGTTCGAGAGATATTTTGAAAGCTAAAGATTGGAAGGAAATGAAAAATAGATTTAAAAAAGCGAGCGACTTAATTAAACAATTTAAATAATATTTTTAAGATTTTTTATTAAACTATTTATACTATCCAAAATATTTTCGTTTAATCCGCCTGCGATTATATTTTTAATATCGTTTTCAAAATTTTCTGGGATTGACTTGCATAATTTATAAACATATTTAATTAATTTTTTCTCCCCAGGATGAAGTTCTTTATTCAACGCGAATAAAATATCGAAGTAGGACGACAATATCGCGGAAACTCTATGATTGACGCTCACAATATCTTTTCTTTTAATCGCTTTTTCAAGCTGTTCAAAAAACGATGCGCATTTTTTATCTTTCATAACGGCTAAATTTTTCTTTATTATATTTTCTTTAAGTTTATCGGGATATTCTTTATTTAATTCGTTTTGAATATTTTGAAATTTTGAATCTTTATCGTAAATTATTTTAGAATTTTTTACATTATACAAAAAAGCCGTTGTATATCCTATTTTTGAATTGCATTCTCTCCAAATATAATTTATTTCATTTTGAGCAAAAGACAAATCTCTATACATGAAATCAAAACATATATCGTTTATGATAAACTCGTCTCCATACTCAAAATAATCGTTTCCAAGTTCGCAATATGAAGAATATTTTTCGGCAAAATTTTTTCTCGTTTCAATGTTTACTTTTTCTTTGGAATAAATATAAATATCGTAATCGGACATTTCATCGTTTATTAAACTTGTTTTTGAACCCGATAAAACTATTGCGTCAATATTGTTTGTTTTAATAGCTTCGTCTGAAAATTCTTTTAAAAGATTGATAGCGTCCATAAATTAAAATCCGAAATAAAATTTTAAAAATATTATTTGTAAGAACTAAAATAATTAAGTATTTTTTTATATTTTGAACTTTTATTTCCCGATAGAACGACATATTTATTTAAATATTCGTAAACCATTTTTCCGTATTCGACTTCTTTAATCGCGTCTTTCTTTTTTACCGCGTTATCGTATCTGTTTTTATAAATCAAGGCAAGCGAATAATTTGAATTAGGTTCGGCTCTCAATTCTAAAGCCTTTTTGTATAATTCGATTATTTTATCTTCTTTATATTCTCTTTCCAAATAAATCGCGCCATACATATAAATATCGCCGAGCCTCGAATATGAAGGATGGCTTTTCAATTTTTTCATTCCTTTTGAATCCAAAAGATTTATATAGGCTTTTAATTTCGCGTAAGAACTCGCGTCTTTCTTAAACGAATTTAATGTTCTCGAAAATCCAACGGCGTTATCCAATTGCTGGTCCTTGCTTGGAGTAACTGGAATTTCAAAATTATCTTGCGAAAATAAAAAAAACGAATTTGAAAATAAAATTATATTCAAAAATAAAACTAATAAAAAGTTTTTCATTTTAATTCTGCCTCCGAAATAAATATTAATCAATTTTATTATCGTAATTTGATTTAAATATGATAAAAATAAAAACTATTCAAAAAAATTTTAAAATATTATATAATAATATTATGATTAAAACAATTAAAAATATATTATTATTTTCTTTTATTATAATTTTGTTTTCCTGCGAACAAAAAATTAAAACCGTGAACATGGGAAACTTTGCTGTAGAAATCCCCGAAAATTTTGAAATAGGATTTTTGAACGAGGCTATAAATAAAGATTCAACGGTTATTGATTACGAAACTTACGGACTCGAAACGAAAACGGCAATTTACGGAATAGAATATTCAAAATATAGATTTTCGGTTGATATAGAAAATATAAAAAATAATATTATAAATAATTTAAGAAATCATTTCGCAATAAAAGAATATAAAATAATTTCCGAAGGCTATGCGAACGGCAAAAATAATTGCTACGAAGTTTTGAGCGGTTTTTATTACGGACCAAATTTGACTTATAATAAATCTTTTATAATGATTAACAACGGAAACGAAGTCATAAAAATAAGTTGTATGTATAATGCCAACAGCAAAAAAGACGACAGACAAATAAATAATATTATTTCTTCCGTAAAATTGATTGATAATAATTAAGATTTCGTTTATAATAAAGTATGGGGTAGAAATAATGGCAAAAAATAGCGCGAATGCAAATTTACATAAAGCAAAAGCTGAAAAAAAGACGAATTCTACACTCAACTCAGCGATATAGAAAAAGAACTATTCCATTATAAATCGCATTTCAAAAATAAAGTAGTTTATTGCAATTGCGATGACCCTTTAGCAAGTAATTTTTTCAAATATTTTTTCTTAAATTTCAAATATTTAGGACTAAAAGAACTTATTACCACCTGTTATAAGAGTCAAAATTTTAAAGAATTTAGCGCGGAAGATTCGCCTCAAAAAGCTTATGCGATTAAAATAACAAGAGATTGCGAAGTCGATACGATAGGCGAGCCTTCCGAAGTATTGGCGGAAATTGAAAAATTATTATCGCTTTCTCTATCCGACAGCCCTACTCAAAGCGAGGAAACTATAGAAGCTTTTGAAAAAAATAAACATAAATTAAAATCCAAAACCAAACCGCTAAAATCTGATAAACCGAAAAATAAAGGGCAAAGTCTTTTGTCTATTTTTGAAGATAAAGATTTAGGCAACGCGGGAGATTTTCGCTCGCAGGATTGCATAGAGTTATTAAAACAAAGCGATATTGTGGTAACTAATCCGCCTTTTAGTTTATTTAGAGAATATGTTGCACAATTAATAGAATATGATAAAAAATTTATAATTATCGGCAATCAAAACGCAGCATCTTATAAAGAAATTTTTGCACTCATCAAAGAAAATAAACTTTGGTTAGGAGCAAGTATAAAAAGTGGAGATAGAGAATTTGGAGTGCCAAAATATTATCCGCTTGAAGCGTCTGGTATTAGAGTTGATAATAAAGGCAATAGATTTATACGAGTAAAAGGGGTAAGGTGGTTTGTAAATTTAGATTATCCAAAAAGGCATGAAGTTTTAGAAACTATTAATAGCTATGCCAAAATGCCTGAAAAATATCCAAAATATGATAATTATGACGCGATAAATGTGGATAAAACTATTGATATTCCTATGGATTATGACGGCGTCATGGGAGTGCCAATTACATTTTTGGATAAACATAATCCCGAGCAGTTTGAGATTGTAGCTTTGGGTATTGTGGGTTCAGTAGATTTTACTTGTAATAAAAAAATGGAAATTTTAGATAAAAATGGAAATTCAACGGGTAAATTTACATTTAATGCAAAAGGGACGCTTTATAGAAAATTTAACCCGCAAACTGACAAAACTCCAGCTTTTAAAGATTGCGAAACGGGAGAATTATACTCGAGTATTTATGCACGAATATTAATTAAAAAACGACCCTTACAGGGCGCACACTCTATGGGCAGTGCCAAGCGAGGATAACAAATGAAAATAGAATTACAAAAAATAAAAATTAAAGATTTAATTAAAGACTACAAAAGAGATGAAGAAAGCGGCGAAATAATAGGATATGGCGGTAAATTAAATATCCGCCCCGCATATCAAAGAGAATTTGTCTATAAAGATAAACAACGAGACGAAGTTATTCGCACGGTTTTTAAGGAATTTCCATTGAATTCTATATATTGGGTAAAAAACGGCAAGAATTCTTACGAAGTGCTTGACGGACAGCAACGCACAATTAGTATTTGCGATTATTATAATGGAGTTTTTAGCGTTGATGAATTTTTCTATCAAAACTTACCAGAGGATAAAAAAGATAAATTTTTAAATTACGAACTTATGGTTTATGTATGCGAGGGAAAAGATAGCGAAAAATTAGAATGGTTTAGAGTAATCAATATTGCTGGAGTTACGCTCACAGACCAAGAATTGAGAAACGCAATATATGTAAGCGCGTGGTTAAGCGATGCAAAAAGACGATTTAGCAAACGCAATTCTTTAGCCGAACAAAAAGGCGGAAAATATTTGAAAGGCGATAGTTTGAGGCAGGAATTTTTGGAGACTGCGATTGCTTGGATAACAAATAAGCGAGACGATAAAGCTATTTGCGAATATATGGCAAAAAATTCTAAAGATTCTAAAAATTCGGACGAGTTATGGGGATATTTTTGCGCGGTAATAGATTGGGTTGAGATGAAATTTTCAAAATATCGTAAAGAAATGAAAGGGCTTGAATGGGGATTTTTCTATAATCAATATAAAGATAAAAAATTGGACGCCGCCGAACTTGAAAATCAAATTGAAAAACTTATGCAAGATAGCGAAGTGCAAAAGAAAAGCGGAATTTACGAATATTTATTAAGCGGAAACGAGAAACATTTAAATTTGAGAGCCTTTGACGAAAATATTAAACGCGAAGTTTACGAAAAACAAAAAGGAATTTGCGCAAATAAAAAATGTCCTAACGCTGGCAAAAAATTTGAAATAGAAGAAATGGAAGCGGACCATATAAAAGCATGGAGCAAGGGCGGTAAAACTACGCTTGAAAATTGTCAAATGCTATGTCGCGAATGTAATCGAGCAAAAAGTTCCAATTAAAGATAAATAAAAATAATTAATCAATATATTCTTTAATTATATTCGTAAGTTTTTTTACTTCTTCAAAACTTAAAGATTCGCCTCTGTCGTTTTTATCAATATTAGCTTTTTCCAAAATTTCGTCAATTTTTTCTTTTTCTATATTTATATAAGGAGAATTAATGAAATTA
>NZ_SJDU01000116.1 GCF_005518285.1 Brachyspira catarrhinii
AAGCGATAGAAGAATACAAACGATTTACTTCGGACGATAAATTGATGCGAGCTTACGCCGCCAGAGACGCATTTTTAGTAGGACAAAAAATGATGTTATCGAGAGAGCGAAAAGAAGGGAAACTTGAAGGAATAAAAGAATGCAAACTCGAAGGCGAAAAAAATAAAGCAATTTCAATAGCCAAAAATCTAAAAAAATCAGGTTTAGATATAGAATTTATAAGCGAAAACACGGGATTAAGTATCGAAGAAATAGAAAAACTTTAATTATAGCCTACACATATATTAGGTTATAAATACTCCTCAATCCTATTCGTTGAAGTCTTCCACTCTATGCCATCCTTCCTATTCTTTACATCGCAATACTTACAAAAAGGTATTGGTTTCGCCAAAAATTGAAGAACCTCTTGATAATCTCTCGCTTTATGAATATCTATATAATCATTAACGCTTATTGGAATATTTTTATTAAAAAATTTATTGAAATGTCTTATATTCGGAATATAAGAACAAGTATATAATCCCAGTCGTAATTTTAATTTTCGCTGTTTTGTGGATGGTTATGTATTAAAATTATTCAAAAATTTATTAATTTTATAAATATAAAAGTAGTTGATTTAAATTTATTTTAATTTATAATTACAAGTAAATAAATTATCATGAATTGAGGTATTAAATTATGGTCAGTATTTATAAAAGTTTAAAATGTGAATTTAGATATGAAATACTAATATTTATTTTAGATAAATTTCAATATATTGATAATAATTCATCATTAGATATAGAAAAGCTATATGAAGAATGTTCATATTATATTAAAGAAAAAGAAAAATACCATATCTTTCGTGACAAAAGCTATATTAAAAAATATTGTCAAGATGTGTTAGATGAATTAAATAACAGAAGGATATTAAGATATGAAATTGGAAAAATAATTTTAATTAATAAAAAATTTGCTTTAGAGATAATAATGAATATGAAATTATCAATAAGATATGCTCTGATATTTTAATTGAAATAGCAATAAATAACAAAAAAATTAATGAAAATTTTGATTACAGCCATATATATTCGGAATTAAGCGATTATGAAAAATTATATTTTAATGAAGCTATAAACAAATTAATAAATGAAAAATTAGCATCATGCAATGGTTATAATATATCTTTAACTCAAAAAGGATTTGATTTAATTATTTCAGATAAAGATGATATCATAAATAAAATATGTTCTAAAATATTAGATAAGATAAATGAAATAAGATGTAATATAAATCAATTTTTTTATTATAGTGATTTATATTCAGAATTAAATAAATATGAAAAACTATATTTTAATGAAGCTATAAATCAATTAGTAAGTGAAGGATTAATATTGCATGACAAAAATACATGTGGTATAGTATTGACAGAAAAAGGCTTTTATAGGATACATCCAATTAATAACTAATTTTAATAATTTATATAAATTTACATCTTGACTTTAATAATATATGTATTATACTACTAATTATTATTTGTAAAATTAACAATGAGTAGGTTCTTATGGAAGAATATGCTATTTTGTCATCAAAATATCTTAAAGGTGCATCTGTAAAAAATTGGCATTTATTTAAAATAAAACAAAAAACTGTTAATAGCGATGATAAAATTAATATTACAGTTGAAAATAAATCCGAGTGTAATGAAATTATTAATAATTTCAGCATAGATGTGATGCCAATGCCTTTCTTTTATTATATGCTTAATGATAATGGCGTGATAAATGATGTATATGTAGATGGTATTTATTATACAGATAAAGATAATACAGTTTATTATAGTGATAATGAAGATATTATAAGGGTTTTATCTGCTTTTTTAGGGAGAGGAGTATGTGGAACTTGTGTATCTGTCTTATATAAAGACAATAATACAATCAATTAAGATATTTCTAGTCCTCATTAATCTCCTCCTCAATTTTATAATTTATCTATAACAAAATAATTAATAAAATTACAATTACTTTTTCAAAGTATTATTATACAAACACTTCGCCACTATATAATCCCTTTCCGTATTAATATCCAAAAACTCATTATTAGGAATAACATATAAATAAGGCTTCTTTCCGAAAAAGTATGAATTATTTTTCATTTGATTATATGGTTGTATAAAAATGCCTCCATCCTGCATATAATATTTTGGCAATTCTCTTGCGGGAACATGTCGCTCTTGATATGGATTATAATTTAAGGGTTTTTTATTTTCATTCCATAAATATTCTTGGAATTCTACAACCGATAATAATGAATCATAACCGTTATTCAAATTTGTTAAATATGTTTGTATAGCGTCATCGTAGGTTTTTGAACTCAATAACGGATTAGTGCAATGCGTCCAAACTACAATATCGGTTTTTATTAAATCGAGCATATTCCCAATCATATCGTTTGCAGAAGCTAATTTTTCATCGCAAAAATATTCTGGTCTTTTTACTGTCTCCGCTCCATAACTTTTTGCATGTTCCAACATTTCGTCCGAATCCGAACCGAATACTATTCTATTAATATTTTTGCATTCCTTTAATTGCTTTATTTTATTTGAAATTAATGTATCGTTTCCTAATTTTAACATGGATTTATTTTTAATACGAACGCTTCCTTTTCTTGCCACTATTATTGCCGTAATTTCCATTTAAATCCTCCTTAACTAAAAATAAATTCTTTTCCATCGTTATCAAAATATTTGCCGTCTTTTGAATATATGTCTTTAAACATTCCCTTTAATCCAATAGGATTTATGGATATTATTTCAGTATTAGGGTAAAAAGTTTTTTGAAATTCTTTAACCCTATTCCAACCAAATATAAGTCTATCAATATTTAAAGAAGATTTATCATTATAAAAATGTCCGCTATTTGTCGCGTCGCAGCCGACTAAATAAATTCTTTTAGGATTAGTCCAAAATATGAATTGAATAGCCTCGAATACCACCGACTCGAAATCCGCCAAAGGCAACGAAGTTATATCGTATATCAAATTATCATGCGAATGTAAAATATCCAAAACATATCTCTTGGCATTTTTAATTAATATAGAATCCGACTCCGACACCAAATCTTTCATATAATCTATGTCGCAAATCCCGAAAAAATATTGGCATTTCCCATCGTCATTTTTAATAATAAATTCTGGAATATCTTTCGTGGAATTCTTACAATCTTGTAAAAAATAATAATCCAACTTCGCTTTATCGTAATATATCGCTTGATTAACGCCCACATTAAGCGCGTTTTCAATCGGTATATATTTATTCAAAGTCGGTCCCGTTGCGATTAAAACGATTTCTTTTCCTTGATTTATATTTTTTATATTGTAAAAATGTGTTATAGTTAATATTTTTACTCATATTTAATTGATAATTTATAGCCGTAATTCTTTTGATTTTTTCGTCAAATATATTATTTATACTATCTAATCCGCCTTGAACATTATCTAACCTACCGTTTATATTTTCCAATCCGCCCCTCAAATCTTCCGTCCGTAATAAATATTCTCTTACGGCTTCTCTTAATCTTCTAAACGGTATGAACCAAGCTATTGTATCAATATAAGATTTCGGAGGCTTCTTTTTGAAAGTTATTTTTATAATATTATATATTTATCCGTTTCAGTTTTTTCAAATAACTTAATCATACTAACTCCTAAATTTATTCCTGAAATTATCTCGCCACTTTTTCACGTTTCTTTTCTCCTTTTTCGACAATTACAATTAACAATTAATTTTAAGAAAATTATAGCATGTTTGAGAAAAAATGTCAATAGTTTAATTTATAAAATCATTCCCACAGTCAATATGCGTCCAACCTGTTTTCCGTCTCTTCTATAAGAATAAAATATTTCGTTATAACTATTCAAATTCGATACTTCAATATTTTCTTCCATAAATCCGCAGTCAATCATTTGCAAAACCGCTTCCATTGAGTTATCGACATGCCATTTTCCGTTTATAATTCTTTTAGCTCTGAAATGAATCGCCACTTCCTCGCCTACTTCGTAATCTTTTTCAAATATATGCGCGCCTATATAAGCGTAAGTTGTCCTCGTATCGATATTGTATTCTTTTTTCATTGATTCTATAGTTTTTGGGATTATTTTTTGAACTATACCGCGCCAACTGCAGTGAATAGCTGCCATAGATTTAGTTTCTTTACAATACAAGATGACGGGAAGACAATCGGCGGTTTGAATTATCAAAGGAACATTTTTCAAATTCGTAATCAAAGCGTCCGTTTCTTTTACGGGATTTTCTTTATTATAAATATCTTTATTGCTTTCGTCTATTTTTGCGATATTATCTTTATGAACTTGATGCATGAAAATCGCTTTTTTTATATCCAAATTAATTTTATTAAAAAATTCAATCTCAAGTTTTTTTCTATAATCTTCCGTAATATCCGAAGCTTTTATACCAAGTCCCTTTGACGATGTGGCTATAAATATTTCTTTATTGTCGTTATTAAAAGGATAAAAAATTTCGCTCATTATTTAATTTTTAAACTTAATTTCTTTTTCCAATTCCGCAACTCTTTCCGACAGCTGTTTATTTTCTTTTCTTGCATTTTCCATTATGTTTTCGTATAGAACGACAATTTTCTGCGTGTATTCGAGTCTTTCTCTTAATTTCGTAATTTCTTCTTTATAAATTTCAATTTTAGACGAAAGCAATTTATTGTCTTCTTCCAAATCCGAAATAATTTCTTTTTCGTTATATTTCACTTTTCAAACCTTAAATTATTTATTATATACTATATAGTATGTAAATAATAATGCAATTGTCAAGTGCAAAACCTAAATTTTTGACATTATAATATCGCCCATTTCGGCGCATCCGACTTTTTGATATTTATTAGCCAATTCTTTATCTTTCGGCATCAAATCCGCCGTTCTGTAATTTTCTTCTATGGTTTTATAAACGGCGTTTTCAATATCTTCCGCTTCTTCGAATAAATTAAAAGAATATCTAAACATCATAGCCAAAGACAAAATAGCGCCTATTGGATTTGCAATATCTTTTCCCGCAATATCGGGAGCCGAGCCATGAATAGGCTCATACATGCCGAGCGAGCCGTCAGACAAACTCGCGGAAGGCGACATTCCAATCGAACCCGTAAGCATGCTCGCCTCGTCCGAAAGAATATCTCCAAACATATTTTCCGTCACAATAATTCCAAACTGCGAAGGATTGGCTATCAACTGCATTGCGGCGTTATCGACATACATATCGTTATATTCTATTTCTTCATATTCATCTTTTTTCGCAAAATCGTTCATAATCTCGCGCCACAATTTTGAAGTATATAAAACATTTGCCTTGTCTACCGAAGTAATATTTTTTTTATTTTTTTTAGCCATATCAAAAGCGACTTTTCCAATTCTCTTTATCTCGTCCTCTCTATAAACCATAATATCGCTCGCCTGCCTCATATTACCTGCCGTTTCAAAAGAATGTTTGCCAAAATATATTCCGCCCGTAAGCTCTCTAACGATAATAAAATCGCATTCGCTAACTTTTAAAGGCGACGCGTATTCGAGAGATTTCAATATTTTTGTCGGTCTAATATTCGCGTAAAGATTTAACTCTTTGCGAAGTTTCAATAATCCTCTTTCTGGTCTATTTTCAGTCTCTACATTATCCCATTTATAACCGCCGACAGAACCGAGCAAAACCGAATCCGATTTCAAGCATTTTTCTAAATTTTCGTCCGTTAAAGGAACGCCATGCTTGTCAATCGAGCATCCGCCCATATCGACATATTCCAAATTGAATTTATGCGAATATTTTTTTTCAATTTTTTTTAATATGTCAATCGCTCTTTCGATAATCTCGGGACCGATTCCGTCTCCTTTTATAACCGCAATATTTTTTTCTATTTTATTTTCTTTATTTTTAATTTCTTCCATAACAAAAAACCGTTTTTTATTTTTTAGAATTTTTTATAGAATTCAAAAGCCCGTTTGAGTTTATAATATTTTTAATAAATTCTGGGAAAGGCTCGGATTTATAAGTTTCGTTTTTCGTAATATTTTTTATTATTCCGCTATCAAAATCCACTTCAATCTCGTCATTGTCTTCGATTTTTTTGCTCGCCTCTTCGCATTCCAAAATTGCAAGTCCTATATTAATAGAATTTCTATAAAATATTCTCGCAAACGAAGACGCTATGACGCAGGATATACCAGATTCTTTTATCGCTATAGGCGCATGCTCTCTCGAAGAACCGCAGCCGAAATTTTCTCCTCCGACTATGATATCTCCTTTCTTTGCTTTATTTACAAAATCTTTATCTATATCTTCCTACAATGAGAGGCAAGC
>NZ_SJDU01000117.1 GCF_005518285.1 Brachyspira catarrhinii
AAATTGGAATCTTTAATAAATAAAAATACGGTTGCGATTATTCCAGTTAATTTATTCGGACAATGCGCAAATTACGACATTATACTCGATATTGCAAAAAAGAATAATATTTTCGTTATAGAAGACGCATGCCAATCTTTTGGAGCGAGTTATAAAAGCGTAAAATCCTGCTCGGGCAAATTGGGAGACATTGCCGTGACTTCGTTTTTTCCCGCTAAACCTTTGGGTTGTTTCGGAGACGGCGGAATGGTTTTTACGAATAACGAAGAATATTACAAAAACCTTAAACAACTTCGACATCACGGAGACGAAGGCGGAATGGTTCATGTCAAATTGGGAACTACGGGAAGATTGGATAATTTGCAAGCTGGAATACTTTTGGAAAAATTTAAGGGTTTTGAAGAAGATATGAATCATAGAAGAGAAGCCGCCAAATATTATAACGAAAAATTAAAAGACATAGTTAAAGTTCCAGAAGTCGCCGAATATACCGAGTCCGTTCATGCTCAATATGTTATTCAAGTCAAAGAAAATAGAGACGAAGTGAGAAAAAAATTAAGCGAGCTTGGAGTTCCAACGGCGCTTTACTATCCTCATCCTATTCATTTAGCGCCAGTTTTAATCGAAAAATTGGGTTATAAAGAAGGAGACATGCCGAAATCGGAATACGCTTCCAAACATAATATAGCGCTCCCTATAGACAACGACATTCTTAAAGAAGAGCAGGATATTGTTATAGACGCTTTGAAAAAAATCTTAAAATAAAAAGTTTAAAAATAAATAATTTTAAAATTAATTTAAAAACCAAAAATATTTTAAAAGTAAAAATTTTTAAATAAAAATTTTTTAACAAATAATTTTTTATTTTATTTTTTTACCTTTCAAAAATTATGCTGTTATATATAACATATAAAACCAATTACTTCAAAGGAGGAGTAAAACCATGACCAAAATTTTAAAAGTCTTATCAATCTTGAGCGTTGCCTCTTTAATATGTTTCGCTCAAGTAAAACCGAATTCCATTACTAAAGATATAGTGGAATTGGACGAAAGAGGCGAGGGAAAGAAAGTCGGAACTATAACGGTTACCGAAACTACAAACGGAGTGTCCATCGATTTGGAAGCTAAAGGTTTGGCTTTAGAATCTGGAGTGGCGGAACTTCATTTGTATGGAAACAATTCTCCGCAAGTTACGGAAACTGCGGAAGCTGATTCGGTTAGCGGCGGAGGATTGGGCGAAGATATTAGCGATTTGGGAGCTTTAATGGTTAACGCCGATGGTAGTATAAGTCAAACGGTCGTAAGCGATGGAATCAAATTTTCCGATATTGAGGGAAAATCCCTAGTTATTACGGACGAAGTTGACAACTATGCGAATAGCCCCGCAGACGGAAGCGAAGAACCTTTATATGTTGCAAGCTTTTAATTGTAGTTAATCTTCATAATTCCTACCCATGCTTGAAATATAGCATGGGTTTTTTATTTTTAAAATATAATTCATAAAATGTATTTAAAGAATTCTAAAAATATTTTTCAAAAATGTTTTAAAGAATTATTAATTAATTTTTAATTAGATTATATTTTATACGATTAAAAAATTCTACATTCAAAAAATTTTTTAACAAATAAATTTTATTTTTTTATTTTATTTTTTACCTTTCAAAAATTAAGCTGTTATATATGATATATAAAACCAAATTACTTCAAAGGAGGAGTAAAACCATGACCAAAATTTTAAAAATCCTATTAGTGTTGAGCTTTGCATCTTTAGTATGCTTCGCTCAAGCTAGACGAGGCGCCACTAATCAGGCGGGAACAAATTCCGTAACTCAAACGAGACAAGGTTCTACTAATCAAGCGGGAACGAATTCCGCTCAAGTAAAACCTAATTCTACGACTAAAAACCTCGTAGAATTAAACCAAAGAGGAGCGGGAAAGAAAATCGGAACTATAACGGTTACCGAAACGGCGGATGGAATATCCATCGAAGTAAAAGCCGCTGGACTAACCGCGCAAGCTGGACAAGTAGGTTTTCATTTGCATGACAAAAATTCTGTAAGACCTACTAAAGACGCAAGCGGAAAAACGGTAGTAGGCGGAGGATTAGGAGCGGATATAGGAGATTTAGGCTCTTTGACCGTTAATGCGGACGGAAGCATAAATCAAACGGTATCAAGCGCAAATATCAAATATTCCGATTTAACGGGAAAATCTTTGGTTATTTACGCTAACGCGGACGCAACCGCAACTGGAGGAAGCAGAACAATTATATACGCCGCGGCTATATTCTAATCCATAACGGATAATCCTTGTAATTGCCCCATGCTTGAAACATAGCATGGGTTTTTGTTTTAAAATTTTTAATTGCAAAATATTATTTATTATGATATAATAATCCGATATTAAAAGATAAAATTACTCTTATAAGGAGGAGTAAACCATGACAAAAATTTTAAAAGTCTTATTAATCTTGAGTTTTGCAGCTTTAATAAGTTGTTCTGAAGAGAAAGCTAATTCTACGACTAAAGATATTGTGGAATTAAACGAAAACGGAGCGGGAGATAAAGTCGGAACTATAACGGTTACCGAAACGGCGGATGGAATATCCATAGAAGTAAGCGCTACTGGATTAAACGCTCAAGCGGGACAAGTGGGTTTTCATTTGCATGAAAAAAATTCTCCAGAACCTACCGAAGACGCTAACGGCAATATGGTAATCGGCGGAGGATTAGGCGGACATTGGGACCCAGACAATACGGGAACGCATGCTGGTCCCGAAGGAAACGGACACAGAGGAGATTTGGACGCTTTGACAATTAACGCTGACGGAAGTATAAGTCAAACCGTAGTAAGTTCAAAAATTAAATATTCCGATGTTGCTGGAAGGTCTTTCGTTATTCATGCAAATCCCGATAATTACACGGATAATCCCGTAAACGGAGGAAGCGGAGCGCGTTTATATGTCGCTATATTCTAATCGATAACGGATAATCATTGTAATTTGCCCATGCTTGAAACATAGCATGGGTTTTTGTTTTTAAACGGCTTTTTAAATTGGAATTCTATTTTAAAGCGTTAAAAAAATTATTAATAAATTATATTAAATATATTTGCTTTTTATTAAAATTATTATATTATATAACTTAACATAATATTTTATTTTTATTTTTGGAGAATCAATTAATGAAAAAAATTATTTTAATATCGACTCTTTTGATTATATGCGTTAGTCCGAGTTTATTCGCTAAAAAAGGTTTCGGAGCTGATTTGACGGTATCTCTCGGAGCGGGTATAGGATTCTTTCATGGAGATACAAATAAATATCCTAACGGCGGTTTTGAGTTTGGAGTATATTTAAAACCAAATTATTACTTTGAATTTTCCGCTCTATCTTTCGGATTATCTTTGGAGGTCGGCTATCAGAGAGATATTTATGCATATAAAAACGAAAAGAGTAAAGGTAACGCCACTTTCGACAGTTTCGCTTTAGGTTTTATTCCAAAAATAGATGTTTTATTTTTATCGGTGGGATTCGGCGGAGGAGTTAAATTCCCGCTCGGAGGCAATTTATCTACTACCGATATTTACGGCGGAAAACGATTAGAAAAATACGGCTACAACGAATTAAAAGAAAATTTTGGAAATACTCTAATTATTCCTTATGTTAAAGCGAGTTTGGATTTTATGCTCTTGCCTAATGTGGCTTTGGGAGTTTATATTGCCTACGATATTCCCGTAATGACATATCCAAACGATAATTCAAATACAAATATTAAATTTTCTTCTTTAGATATTGGCGGACAGATTACATTGAGATTTTAATTAATCGTCAAAAATAGGTTTTTGAATTATCTCTATAGTTTTATTTATTTTGTCGGCTTTTCCGAAGTAAGCTTTGACGAAAGGAATCGAAACTTTTTTTTTGTTTTCGGCAAGAACGATATTAAAAACATAATTCGAAGGCAAACTATAAATATCCACAATCTCGCCGTAAATATTTTTATTTTCATCTATTATTTTATAACCCGTTAGTTCCGCCTCGTAAAAAGTCTCTTCGTCCAATTTGGGCAAATATTTAGAATCGATATAAATGTCGCATCCGATAAGTTCTTTTGCCAATTCAATATTTTCGATGTCTTTTATTTGAAAAACGAAAGATTTATTTTTTTTCTTTATTTTAAGAATTATGAATTCTTTACCGTTTATTATGACGGGAGTATTTTCGCTTAAAACGGGAAGAGAGGCGAAATAACTTTTATCTTTAAAAGAAATTTCAACCTCTCCTTTTAATCCATGTAAACTTTTTATGCTCGAATAAAAAATAATCAATCGTCTATAATCTCAAGCATTACTCGTTTACCGCTTTTCATGGAAGTGGCAAAAAGAATGGTTCGCAATGCGCTTGCTATACGACCTCTTTTACCGATAATCTTACCTATGTCGCTTGGGCTTACTTTTAACTCAAGAATTGTGCTTTTCTCTCCTTCGATAACTTTTACATTGACTCCATTCGGGTCGTCAACCAATCTTTTAGCCAAAAATTCTATCAACTCTTTTTCTTCCATTTGCAATTCTCCTTTACAAAATAGTTATAATATAATTTTCACACAAGTCAGGCTTCGCTTTTTTCTTCCGCCGCCGTTTCTACGGTTTCGGGAGATTCGGTTTTAACCTGCTTGCGATTTTTGCGTCTCTTTTCGGGATTTTTCAAAGCTCTTTTCTGCTTTCTTTCTATAATAATATTTTTATCCCTTTCCATTATCCCTTCTTTTATAAGAATGCTTTTTACCGCATAACTCGGTTGCGCTCCGTTGGAAAGCCATTTTTTAATTCCTTCGGAGTTTATTTTATATAAAACATCCTTTGCCTTTGGATTAAACCAACCCAATTCTTCAATAAAACGACCGTCGCGCGGAAAACGAGAATCCGTAGCAACTATACGATAATGAGGTTCATGCTTGCGACCTATTCGCTTTAATCTTAATTTAACCACCTTTTTCCTCCGATTTTTATTTTCTAACTTTTATAATTATATTATTATTATAATACATTTTTTTATTTAAATCAAATATATTATCACATTAATTTATTCAAATCGTCTATAGACATCCCCATATTTTCTAACGATTTTGCAAGTTTATCCATTTTCTTCGCGCTTCCCATCATATTTTTCATCATAGAAAATTGTTTTATAAGCTGATTCACTTCAAATAAACTCTGTCCGCTTCCTTTGGCGATTCTCATTTTCCTCGAATTATTTAACGGAAATAAAGCGAGTCTTTCTTTTTTAGTCATAGATTGAATAATAGCCTTATATCTATTGAATTTCGCTTCTTCTCTATTTATCAAATCCGTATCGATATTTCCCATTCCAGGAATCATAGAACTCATTTTACTTATTCCGCCCATTTTAGCTGTGGCTTCAATTTGCTTCAAAAAATCGTTATAATCAAAATTATTTTCTATAACTTTTTTTAGCATTTCTTCGGCTTCTTTTTCGCTTATAGCCGCTTTAGCTTTTTCTACAAGTTTGACTATATCGCCCATTCCGAGTATTTGTCCCGCTACTCTCTTCGCATCGAAAACATCTATATCTTCCAAATGCTCGCCCGTTCCGACAAATCTAACGGAAGAACCCGTAGCGTATTTTAAGGAAAGCGCCGCTCCTCCTCGAACTCCAGAATCAAATTTCGTAAGAATAACTCCGTCTATTCCTATATTGCTTTGAAAATTTTTTGCCACATCGTAAACGCTCTGTCCAGCCGTAGAATCGACTACTAAAAGTTTTTCTGTCACATTTGTCGTATTTACAACTCTTCTTAATTCGAGCATCATTTCATCGTCAATTTCGAGTCGTCCAGCCGTGTCGACTAAAATCATATTATACTGCTCTTTTTTAGCTATTGCCAAAGCCTTTTTCAAAATTTTATAAGGTTTTTTCTCTTTTGTGTCTATATGGCAAGGAACATTGACTTCTTTTGCCAAAACGGAAAGTTGTTCCATTGCGGCGGGTCTATGAACATCCAAACCGACTAATAAAACTCTTCTTTTTTCTTTATAATATTTTGCCAATTTTGCGGAGGTAGTCGTTTTACCCGAACCTTGCAATCCGAAAAGCAAAGTTATTGTCGTTTTTTCTATAGGCTCTAATTTTAAACCGATTTCTCCTTCGCCAATCATTGAAATTAAAGTGTCGTTTACATCGGCTATAAATTGATTTGAAGGGTCGACTCCTTCCAATTTGTTTTTTCCAAGCGCTCTGCTTTTAGCGTCTTCCAAGAATTTATTAGCCGCTTCCAAAGAAACATCCGCCGAAAGTAAAGTCCAAAGAAACATCCGCCGAAAGTAAAG
>NZ_SJDU01000118.1 GCF_005518285.1 Brachyspira catarrhinii
AAACTAAAGACGATTTGATAAATTTAATAAATAGTTATTCTAAAAAAGAAGCTATAAGAGAATTAATAAAATCTAAAAAATTAGAGGAAAAAATAAAACATATAAACGATTTTATTAAAGGATTAAATTATGATAGATAAAATAATATGCGGAGATTCTATAGAATTGATAAAAGCAATAGACAACGAATATGTCCATGCCATTATTTCCGACATCCCTTACGGTATATGTTATGAAGATTGGGATATTTTGCATAATAATTCCAATTCCGCATTAGGAGGAACTTCGAGCGCCCAATTAGAAATGGGCAGTTTATTCAAAAGGCGCGGAAAACCTTTAAACGGATGGAGCGAATCCGATAAAAAAATACCGCTTGAATATCAAGAATGGTGTTCCAAATGGGCTTCGGATTGGTTAAGGGTTTTAAAATCTGGCGGAAGTTGTTTTATTTTTGCTGGAAGGAGATACGCGCATAGATGTATAGTGGCGTTAGAAGATGTCGGATTTACTTTTAAAGATATGCTCGCATGGGAAAAGAATTTTGCAGCTGCAAAAGCTCAAAGATTATCGTCTATTTATGAAAGAAGAAACGATAACGAAAATGAAGAAAAATGGAAAGGCTGGCGAGTGGCTAATTTAAGACCTATATTTGAACCTATTTTATGGTTTCAAAAACCCTACAAGATAGGCGGAACTATAGCGGATAATGTAATAAACAACGAAGTAGGCGCATGGAACGAAGAAGCCGTAAAAAAATATAATTTAAATTATAAGAATAATAATTTTTATGATAACATTATTAAAGTAGAAACATTTAAAAGCGATTTTGGAAACCATGTGAATCAAAAACCTATAAAACTAATGGAATTTTTAATTTCTCTTGTTACAAAAGAAAATGCCATTATATTAGACCCTTTTTCTGGTTCTGGAACAACCTGCATAGCCGCTAAAAATATAAACAGACATTATATTGGTATAGAAATAGACCCGCATAATGTAGAAATATCTAATAAAAGATTATTAGAATCTATGCAATTAGAGTTAAACATTTATTAATAATAAACAATTTTTATAAACCGATAACTTTTCTTATCTCTTCAATATTATTTTCAACTTTTATCGGAGCGTTCGATATTTTAATCGCGTTATCGGGGTCTTTCAAACCGTTGCCCGTTAGGACGGAAACCACAATATCGCCTTTCTTTAATTTTCCAGCTTTATAAGTTTTTATTATTCCCGCCAAAGACGCCTCTGACGCTGGTTCTGCGAATATTCCTTCCTCTCTTGCTAGCATCGAATAGGCTTCGAGTATTTCATCGTCTCTTACAAAATCTATAAAACCTTCCGATTCGTTTGCCGCATTAACCGCCAATTTCCAGCTTGCGGGATTTCCTATTTTGATTGCCGTAGCCAAAGTTTGAGGATTTTCTATAATTTTATTTTTAACGATTGCAGCCGAACCTTCCGCTTCAAAACCAATCATTTTAGGCAAATTTGAAACCATATTTTTTTCTTTATACTCTTTGAAACCCATCCAATAGGCAGAAATATTTCCCGCGTTTCCTACGGGTATCGCCAAATAATCGGGAGCTTTTCCCAAAGTGTCGCATATTTCAAAAGCTGATGTTTTTTGTCCTTGAAGTCTGTAAGGATTAATCGAATTAACGAGAGTTATCGGATAATTGTTAGTAATATCTATAACCGATTTTAACGCGTCGTCAAAATTTCCGTTTATCGCTATGACTTTTGCTCCATACATTAAAGCCTGAGCCAATTTTCCCAAAGCTATATTTCCATCGGGAATAAGAACTATGCATTGAATATTACTCCTCGCAGCGTATGCGGCGGCCGATGCGGAAGTGTTTCCCGTAGACGCGCACATTATCGCTTTTGCGCCTTCTTCTAAAGCTTTAGCCACAGCCATTACCATTCCTCTATCCTTAAAAGAGCCAGTGGGATTTAATCCGTCATATTTGAAATATAATTCTATTCCTCCAAGTTTTTCGCCTATTTTTTCCGCTTTTATTAATGGAGTGTTTCCTTCGTTCAAAGTTATTAGAGGCGTTTTATTCGTTATCGGCAAATAAGATTTATATTCTCTGAGTAATCCTTTCCAAGTTTTCATAATCAACCCTTTTTATTTATTAATTTTTTATTTTAATTATTAATATTTCTTATTTTTATTCTATATAACAATAATTGAATTTATGTCTTCCCAAAGGATTGAGAACGACTCCCTTCAATTTTGGACTAATCATTAAAGCGTCCGCTCTGTAATATAAAGGAATTATCGGCATTTCGTCCATCAATATGCTTTCCGCTTGCCGCATTGCGTCCATTCTAACTTTATTATCGGGCGACTCTTTTGCGATTAATATAAGTCTGTCGTAATTGGCATTGGAAAAACCGCTATGATTTACTCCGCCATAACTAAGCATAACATCGAGCATAGTCATCGGGTCGTTATAATCTCCCGTCCATCCCATTCTCGTTAATTGATAATCTTTTTCGATTAAAGATTGCAAAGTTATGGGAAATTCTTCCTGTATCAATTGAACGGTAATATTCAAATTATCTTTCCACATTTGCTGAATCGCCTCTCCTACCAAAACATAAATTCCGGGCGAAACTTTTAATTCCAATATCGGATAATTTTCTCCATTCGGGTATCCAGCTTCCGCAAGCAAAGATTTCGCGATTTCTATATTTTCTTCGTAGTTATTAATATCGATATAATCTCCCGATTCGCTTCTAAAAGTTCCGTTTAATCCTCTGACTTGAGGAGGCACGAAAGCTCCAGCGGGAATTTGTCCTCCTTTTGTGACATTTGAGACTATATAATTTCTATCAATCGCTAAAGATAAAGCCTGCCTAACTCTCTTATCTTTTAAGGCTTCGTTGGTAATATTTAATTCCAAATAATAAGTTCCCAAAGCGTTATTTGCCGCAATATATCCTTCCGATTTAAGATTTTCTATTTCTGCCGCTGGAGGTTCTAAAGCGGAAAAATGCACCGTTCCATTTTTAAGTCCCGCAACCGCGGTATTCGGGTCGCTCATCAATACAAAAGTTATTTCGTTTGCAATTTGGTCTTCTTTGGAATAATAATTCGTATTAACGGAAAAAACTATTTTTTGGTCGATTAATCTTTCCGTCATTTTATAAGGTCCGTTTCCTATATAAGTTTCGGGATTCAATGTCCATTCGTCTCCGTAAGTTTCTATAATATCTCTACGAACGGGCATAAATATTCCCGTAGAAGCTATGAACTCCAAAAAATATGCCGTAGGATTTTCCAAAATAACTTCAAAAGTATAATCGTCAATCGCTTTTACTCCCAAATCGTTATAATCCATTATTCCCGCGTTTATTTCTTTGGCGTTTTTTATCACTTCCATCATATAAGAATATTCGGCGGCGACATTTGGATTTACCGCTCTTTTCCAAGAATATTCAAAATCGTTTGCCGTAACGGGTTTTCCATCGCTCCATTTTGCGTTCGTTCTTAAATGAAATGTATATTTAAGTCCGTCTTCCGAGATAAACCATCCTTCCGCAGCCGCTCCGACCACATTATTATTCGAATCGAGTTTTGTTAAACCCTCGAAAGCATGAATTATATAAACCGACACGGCGCTTAAAGAATTCAAAGTCGGGTCCATAGTTTTAGGTTCCGCCGACATATTTATAACTATAGAATTTGAAGCCGTATTATCCTTACAAGAAATTGAAAAACCGCTTAAAACGATTAATAAAGCTACGATAATATTTTTCATTTTTATTCTCCAAAAAATAAGATTTGGCAATTATACTAAAATTGAATTATAAAGTCAATATAAAAAATGCATCATAATTGCAAGTAAAAAATATTGTTATTGCTATGCTACTGTTTAAGCAATCTATTTATGACATTGAATAAAGCGAAAATTTTTCAGAAAATAACGCATACTTATATTTATATTGACTTTTTTTATAATTAAATTAACATAACAAATCAATAATTTATAATTAATAAAAAATAATCGACTACATAATCGGATAAGAAATGTTGAAAGAGGCAAGTAATGATTCAATAAATTTTGATAAAGAAAAATTTGATAATAAAAATTTTAACGATAAATTTAATGAAAACAAAAATCTAAACGAGCGTCAAAATTGGCTTTATTATACGAGAGCGCCATTAATGGAAAATTACCGAGATAATCTTTATAGAGAATATTTTGGGATTTCGGTTTTGCTTTCCGTAAGAGGCGAAGATAACGAAAAAATTCTTGGACTTTCGCTAAAATTAATCGACAACGAATGCAAGAGAGAATTAAGGATAAACGAACTTGAGAATTTTTTATTTTCATGCATTGTCGGAGAAAAACAAAATATAGAAGATAAAGAATATAAAATAGAATTGGAAGATTTCGGCAGGGGCGAAGCAAAGCTAATAAGATTTTTGAATAATATTTACGGCGAAGGTTTGCAAGCGGAAGAAAACGGAAAATTATGGTTTAAAGATTACGGCGCTTATAAATGTTTAAGTTTGTTAAAAGATATTTCAAATATAAGACTCGAAAGCAAAGTGATTATATTTGCGGACGATATTTTGAATCTTTCTCTAACTACTTTTTATAACGAAGAAAAAGATTTAATTTTGAATGTAAGTATAAAAGATTTTGATTTGAATAAAATTTATACTTTCGGAGAGAATTGCGATTATATACTTTATAAAGATATTTTTTACGAAACGAAACCGTCTTACGCGAAAATAAAAAAAAATATATTTAAAAATTCGGTTATAGTGAGCAAAGATTATATAAAAGATTTCTGCTCGAGAGTTTTGCCGAATTTAAAAAAAGATTTCAATATCGAACTTCCAGAAGATATATCGGACAACGAAATCATGGCTTTTCCCGTTCAAGCGCTCGTTTATTTGGATTATGACGGAGCGAATGTTTTTTCCACGATTAAATTTAAATACGGTTCTTTTACTCTCGACCCTTACACGAATAAATTTACAAGCGGTTATATGTTCGACAATGAAGAAATTTATAGAGATATTGAAAAAGAAAATTATTTTTGCGAAACGCTTTCAAAATATTTGGATAGAGCGGGAGATTATACTTTTTCAACGGCGGACGATGAAAAAATATTTTATTTATGTTATAAAATTCTTCCAATGTTGCAAGATAAAGGGTGGACTTTTTTTTATAGCGAATCTTTTAAATCTTTGAAACTAAATGTCAAACCTCTTAAAATGCGAGCGTCACTCACAAGAGATATAAATTTTTTTGAAATTAATTTTTCTTTCGAGGGCGTTAAAGAAATTTACGATTTGTCGGATATAATAAGAGCGGTTAAAACTGAAAATAAAGAATATATAAGACTTCAAAACGGTTCTTTTGTTCCAATAGATTTGGAGATTATAGATTATCTGGCTAAAATGTTTAAGGATAATCCTATTGAAGAAATAAAACAAAAAGAGAATAACGGGTATTTAATCCCGATGTTTAGCGCTCCATACTTTGCAGATATGCTTGAAAAACATAGCGGTATAGAATTAAATTTGGACGATAACGCCGCAAAAACTATAGCCGATATAAAAAGAATCGATTATGACGAAAATCCGCCAAAAAATATAAACGGAGAATTTAGAAATTATCAATTAGTCGGTTATAAATGGCTTAGAAAACTTGCCGATATGTCCTTAAACGGAATTCTTGCGGACGACATGGGACTTGGAAAAAGTTTTCAAACCATAGCGTCAATATTGAAAGAAAAAGAAAACGGCTCAAAATTAACTTCTTTAATAGTAGCTCCAACATCCTGCGTTTCGAATTGGTATTATGAAATAAAAAAATTCGCTCCTTCGCTCGAGGTTATAACTTTGACGGGAAATTTAAAATCGAGAATGAAAAGAATAAAAGCGGTGAATAATTACGATATAGCGATTGTTTCTTATTCAACTTTAAGAAGAGATATAAAATTTTTAAGCGAGAAAGAATTTAATTATGTTGTTTTAGACGAAGCGCAACATATAAAAAACGCCAACACTCAAAACGCAAAAACGGTAAAAAGTTTGAAATCTCAAAAACGACTCGCTTTAAGCGGAACTCCGATAGAAAACGGAATCAGCGAAATGTGGTCGATGTTCGATTTTTTGATGCCGGGATTTTTGGGAAAACATAAAGATTTTTTGGAAGATTACGAAGCGCCAATAATTTCTGGAAACGAAGATTCTGCGGACGCTTTGGAAAGATTAAAAATTAGAATAGCTCCTTTTATATTAAGAAGATTAAAAACCGATGTGCTTAAAGATTTGCCTCC
>NZ_SJDU01000119.1 GCF_005518285.1 Brachyspira catarrhinii
GATAAGATTTATAAAGATGTTTTGAAGAATTTTGAAAATAAAAATGCATCGGGAGAAAATGATGCAAAGGAATTTAGTTTAAGGTTTTTGGGAAGGGCGCTTTTTTGTTGGTTTTTGAGAGAGAAGGATTTGATACCGAAAGAAATTTTTGATTCTGAAACTTTCGCGCAAGTTGGCAAGAATTATTATAAAGAAGTTTTGGAAGAATTATTTTTTAATGTTCTTAACGCGAGAATGGAAGAGAGAAAAATTACAAGTAAAATAATTAAAAAATACGAAAAACAAATTCCATTTTTGAACGGCGGATTATTTTCAAAACAAAAAGACGATGAGAAAGTAGAAACGATTGACAGCGAAATAATAAAAGAATTGTTTGAATTTTTTAGCCTTTATAATTTTACCGTTGACGAAAGCGCGCCGTTTGATATTGAAATTTCTATAGAACCCGAAATGCTCGGCAGAATATTTGAAAACTTGCTTGCGGAAATCAATCCCGAGACTTCAATAAATGCAAGAAAAGAAACGGGAAGTTTTTATACTCCGAGAGAGATTGTCGATTATATGGTTTGCGAATCGATAAAACTTTATTTGAAGAAGAAAGTAAAAATTCCAAGCGAGAAAATAGAAAATATTTTTAACATAGGAGACGAAACGAAATGGACGAAAGAAGAAAGTTTGGAAATACTTAAAGCGATACATGAAATGAAAATATTGGACATAGCCTGCGGAAGCGGAGCTTTTCCTATGGGAGTATTGAGCAGAGTATTTAATATTATAGACAAATTGGACGGCGGACATGAATATTATAAAGATTATATTTTAAGCGACATTCAAGGAGCTGCGAGAAAAGATTTTGAGGAACTTTATAACGCCAAAAAATTTAATTACGCTTATAAATTGGATATGCTTCAGAGAATGATACACGGCGTAGATATTCAACCGATAGCGACAGAGATTAGCAGATTAAGAGCGTTTTTGTCTTTGATAGTAGACGAGGAAAAAGATGATAATCAAAAATCGAATTTGGGAATTAAAGCTTTGCCGAATTTGGAATTTAATTTTATATCGGCAAATAGCCTTATATCAATTAAAGTAAAAAATAACTCTCAACAATCTTTTAATTCAATGTATGTTGACGGAGTAGTGGAAAAAATAAAATCAATTTCGGAAGATTATTTTAATTCTTCATCCAAAGAAGATAAAGATAATATAAAACATAGATTTAACGAATTGATGGATTTTATAGATAAAAACGATTATTTGGAAAAAGAAGATAAGAAAAAATTTTCATCTTGGAATCCTTTTGAAAATAAATCTTCGGAGTTTTTCGACAGCGAGATTCAATTTGGTATAAAGAGTTTTGATATTGTGATTGGCAATCCGCCTTACGGAGCGAAAATAAAAGAAGAGGAAAAGAAAATTTATAAAGAAAATTATAAAACGGCAAAAACAATAAAAGGTGTTCAAAAAGGTTCGTTAGACACTTATACATTATTTATTGAAAAAGGATTTGATTTGCTTGGGAAAAATGGAAACTTAACTTATATTGTTCCGATTTCATTTACTTCAAGTGACTCTTTGTCGGGAGTTCATTATTTATTGGAAAATAATTGCGAAAATATTTGGGTATCTTCTTATGCTGTTCGTCCGCAACCCGTTTTTCAAAATGCAGTCGTTAATACTTCGGTTATAGCTTTTGAAAAAACTCTAACACCTTGCAAAAATTTATTTTCTACTAAAATGTATCGCAAAGGGAAAAATTTTAATCTTTCAAATTTAATAAATAATTTAAAATTTATCGAAGTAAAAGATTTAAAAATGTTCGGTAGAATCCCAAAAATAAGCCTTCCTATTGAAAAAAGCATTTTACAAAAAATATTTAAACAAAAACCGATTAAAGATTTTTTGAAAGAATATAAAGGAAAGCCTATTTATTATAGATTTGCTGGTGGAAGATATTATAAAGTCATTACCAATTACCCTACAAATTCGTCAGCGGAAGCAGTATTATATTTTGATAAAAAATTTGCTAACGCTATAGGTTGCATATTGAGTAGTAGCCTTTCTTTTTGGTTTTATCAAATATTTTCAGACAATCTTAATTGGAAAAGTTTTGAAATAGAACAATTTACAATTCCTTATTCAAATTTTACAGACAAAAATATTATATCAATAAATAATTTATACAAAGAATATTTAAAAGATATTGAAAAAAATGCAAATATTCGGGAAGTTTCGTCAAAATCAAAATATACAATGGACAAATTTAAAGAATATAAAATAGGAAAATCAAAACATATTATTGATAAGATTGACAGGTTGATTTGTCCGCTTTATGATTTGACTGAAGAGGAGACGGAGTTTATTATTGGTTATGAGTTGGAGTTTAGGGTTTAGTCGAATTTTATTTACTTTAGATTGCCACATCTTCGACTCGCAATGAGGATATATTTTTTATTGCTTTTTTTCGATACGATTGTTATAATAGAACGATTAATAAATAGGAAAAAACTTATATATGTATATAAAGAATCTTAATTTGCATGGATTCAAATCTTTCGCCATAGAAACGAATATAGAATTCAACGAAGGAGTCACGGTTGTTCTTGGACCGAACGGAATTGGAAAAAGTAATATCGTGGAGGCTTTTTTATGGGTTATGGGCGAACAATCGGCAAGCAGATTGAGAATCGACACTTCAAAAGGACTCGAAAGCGTTATTTTTCATGGAACGGACACAAGGAAACCGTCTTCGCTCGCTCAAATAACTTTAACATTGGACAATAAAAGCAAATGGATAAAAAAATACGATAAAGACGAAATCATCGTAACAAGGAAATATTATAGAAAGGGTTTGTCCGAGTATTATATAAACGAAGAGCAGGTGCGACTTAAAGATATAGTCGATATGTTTTTGGATACGGGACTCGGAAAAAACGCATATTCGGTTATCAAGCAGGGAACTGTATCGGAAATAGCGAAACAAAAACCCGAAGAGCGAAGAACCATAATTGAAAATGCGGCGGGAATAAGCAAATATCTCGAAAGACGAAGAGAAGCGACAAGAAAATTGGAAGAATCGGAAAGAAATCTCGATAATGTCAAAATAGAAATAAAGAACGCCGAAAAATATTATAAATCGTTAAAAGAACAGGCTGCGAGAACGGAAAAATATTATTCTTTGATTGACGAAAGAAAAAAAATAAGCATAAGCATAAATGTAAATCAAGTAAAAAAATCTAAAATAAACCTCGAAGAACTTATAAAAAATTTGGAAGAATCGAATAATAAAAAATCGGGATTGGAAAAAGAATTGCAAGATTTGGATAATCAAAAACAAAACGAACTTCTTAAATTTGAAGAGACGAGAAATTTATCAATCGAATTGGATAAGCAAGTTTCATTAATCGACACGGAACTTACTCATATTGAAAAAATGTCAAATCAATTAAAAATTCAGTTGGAAAATAAAGATAAAGAAAAAGAAGAAAATATTAACAGAAAAAATATTTTAAATAAAAGAATCGAAGAAAATAAAAATCAAATAAAAGAATTTGAAGACGACATAAAAAATATTATCGAAAATATTGAAAGGACATTAAAAGAGCAGGAAATTGAAGAAAGTAATATTGCGAAAGAACAAAATAAAATAGCGAGTTTAAATGACGAAATTTCAACGCTAACTCAAAATAATCAAAACGCCAATTTGAAAATCTCGGACGCTCGAGAGATACAACTCGAAGTTATAAATAAAATAATGACGGAAATTGACGAAAAGAAAAAAGATATAATGGGAAATAGTTTTTATCAAAATATCGGAAAACATGAAGCGGATATTGATATTGGTTTTAATAATTTGTTAAACGCGATAGATTCTAAAATGAATTCGATAAAAGATTTTGAAGATTATAATATATTGAATAATTTTAACGAACTTAATTTTAATTCGATTTCTGGATTTATTGAAAAATTAAAAGACAATTTGGATAACGAAAAAAATGACGCTTTATTTTTGCAAAGTATATTTAAAGAATACACTAAAATAAAAGACCCGTTTGTTGATTTGCTTTTTGATAAAGAAGGCGCTTATATGCAAAAAGAAAATATTGATAAAGAAATTGCCGAACTTGAAAATTATATTAAAAATAATAACGAAAAAATCGAAGAGATTAATAACGATATAAAAATTGCGGCGGACAATATAAATAGAGCGAATTCCAATCTAACTACTTTAACGATTGAAAAAGCTAAATACGAAACTAATAAAAAAGCGCTGGAAGATAGAAAAGATATAATAATAAAAAATATAAAAATGCTCGAAGAAGAATTTTTATCGCTTGCCGAAAAAATTAACAAACTTGAAGAAGATTATAAAACTATAGACGAAGAGTTTAAACAGAATAATTTTAATTTCAAAGAACTTGAAAAGAAAAAATCAAAAATGGAAAGCGAATCGAGAATAAAAGCGAACGAAATAAAAAAAGCCGAATCGACATTATCGAATTTTGAAGTAAGCCATTCAAAAAGAGTTAAGCGATTGAACGAGATAATCGAAAATATTACGAGAATAAGCGAGAGAATAAATCAAACCAACGAAAAAATAAACGACATATACAATCATTTTTACGAAAATTACGCTCTCAATTTGAAAGATTTTGAAAACGAAACAAAAAATTTAATCGATGAAGAAGCATTTAAAAATAAATTAAACGCGGTAAACGATAAAATAAAAAATTTGGGACATATAAACGAAATGGCTTTGGACGAATATCAAGAGGCGAAAAATCGATTCGAATTTTTAAGCAAACAAAAAGAGGATTTGGAAAAATCTAAAGAAGAAATATTAAAAATCATATTTGACGCAAATAAAAAAGCGGGAGAAGATTTCTTAAAAACATTTAACGAAATAAATAAAAAATTCTCGGAAACTTTTAAAATATTATTTGGCGGAGGAAACGCTGGATTAAAAATACAAAACGAAGAGGATTTATTAAACAGCCCGATTGATATTTTCGCTCAACCTCCGGGAAAAAGAATGGAAAATATAGTTTCTTATTCGGGCGGAGAGCTTACAATGACGGGACTCGCTTTGGTTTTCGCAATTTTCTTATATCGTCCTTCTCCTTTTTGCATATTGGACGAAGTTGATGCCGCTTTGGACGGAGCAAATATCATAAGATTCAAAAATATGGTAAAAGGTTTATCGGATAAAACTCAATTCTTAATAATCACGCATAACGAAGTATCGGCAACGATTGCGGACGCTTACTACGGAATAACCGCGGAAGAAAAAGGAGTTTCAAAAATATTCACAGTTAAAGTGGATAAAGACGGAACGGTTAATGGAAGCAAGAACCAACTTGTCGCCGAAAGTTAAAAAATATACAATTCGTTTTTAGCGCACAATAGAAATTATTTAAAATAATAAGGACAGGCGTTTATTTAAATTACTTAAAATAATGCCCGTCCAAATACTGTGAGTTTATTATGATTATTTTTCTATACTAACCACTGGTTTAATCAAATCCGCAGGTTTGTCTCTCATCATAAATAAAGCTTTTTCCAAATTATCCCAACCTTCGAATACATGAGATACCATATGATGAACATTTAATTTGCCAGAAGAAACCAATGAACCCAATTTTTCCATTCTCAATCTTCCGCCTGGCATAAGTCCGCCGAATATCGCCTTATGTCCCATACCGACTCCCCACTCGGCTCTTGGAATTTGAACATAATCGCCTTTGCCCAAATAGTTTACATTTCCTATTTTTCCGCCTGGTTTCAAAGAACGAACGGCTTCGGCAAAAGTTTCTACTTCTCCGCCAGCAATGATAACCTTATCGACTCCTTTTCCGTTTGTCATCTCCAAAACCTGTTTGTCGATTGGTCCGTTTTTATAGCTTATGAATTCGTCCGCTCCGTATTTTTTTGCCGCTTCTATACAATTTTTTCTCGTTCCAACCGCAAGGATTCTTGAAGCTCCTCTTAAGCTCGCTCCCGCTACTCCCATTAAACCGACAGGTCCTATTCCTATAACCAAAACCGTATCTCCGTATTGAACATCGGCAAGTTCCGCACCATGAAATCCCGTAGGCACCATATCGGATAGCATACAAGCGTCAACGGGGTCTATATTTTTAGGAAGCAAAGCCAAGTTTCCGTTAGCGTCATTAACATGGAAATACTCTCCAAATACTCCGTCTTTGAAGTTTGAAAATTTCCATCCCGCAAGCATACCGCCCGAATGCATAGAATATCCCGCTTGAGCTTCTACCGAATCCCAATCTGGAGTAATAT
>NZ_SJDU01000012.1 GCF_005518285.1 Brachyspira catarrhinii
AATTGGAAGCGGTATTTTTAATATAACTGACTAAACAATTAAAAGATTTGATTGAAAATTATGAAGAAACTAAAATGAAATCGATAACCGAAAGCGTTGATAATGTTCGCAAATCGGTTGAAGAAAGCGAGAAAAAACATAACGATATGATTAATAATTTGGAAACTTCTTTGGACGAATTTAAAAATAAAGTAAATAATATCGTTGATGACAATATTAAATACAACGAAGAAAATAAAAAAAACATTGTAGAAATGCTTCATAGCGAATTAATCAAAGCAACCGAATCTTTTGAAAATCTTTTAAATAGTAAAAGAGACGGCATGAATAAAATCAAAGACGAACTCGAAGATATTATGCATAGAGTCGAAACTGGAAAAGAATCTTTTGAAAAAACCATAAACGGCGTTTACGAAAAAGCTGACGAAAAAGAAAAAGAATTATTCACGGATATAGAAAATAAATATAACAGTTTGGGCAAAAAAATAGACAATTTATTTGACGAAAAGAAAAACAATTTGAGCGAAATTACAGCGAAATATCGTTTAATTATTGAAAATACATTTAACGATTTGAAAGAAGATTATAAAGAATTACGCGAGCGTTCGGATATATTGTCGGACGAGTATAAGGTTCGTATGGACACATTGTCGATGAAGCTGAATGAGATTTCGTCTAATGCGGATAATATACAATATAGTATAGACAATAAATTAAATTACATGGATGTATATATCAATGATATAAAAGAAAATATTGAAGGCAAGGCGAAAGATATAACCGAATATATAGACGAGAAGAGAGAATATATAGAGAGTAAGGCTAACGATATATTTAATAATGCGGAAGAAGGAATAAATAATAAAGTAGAAGAGCTTAAAGAATTAATAGAGTCTGCGGTAGAAAAATATAGAGAAGAGATAAGCGAATTAGAGAATTACAGGGTTGAAGAGAATCAAAATATGTTGGAGGAAATAGAAAACATAGGCGTTCAAATCAAAGAGGATTACGAAGGTTATCTTAATACTCTTAAGGAATTGTATGATAACGAGAAGAGTTCATTAAGCGATTACGCTATTCAATTGAAGGAGGAAATAGAGAAGAATAGAGAAGAGTCTGAAGCCAAACATTTGGAGAGCGAGACAAATTACATAGACGAATATCTAAATAAGACATCGTTGAGTATAGACGAGAAGGTTAATGGATTGAACGAGACATTAAACGCTTCGTTTGACAGTTTATACAAGGGCGTTAACGATTTGCTTGAGAAGACTAAAGAGATGTATAACGACAGAGCGGAAGAGTCTATAGAGGAGATGAAGAAGTATGCCAACGAGGTTGTGGATAGTAGAATATCCGAAGTTAGAGATTCTATGGCTTCCACAATAGAAGGCTTAAAGAATGAGTTTAACGAATTGCGCGAAGGTATAGATAATAGAATTAAAGAGCAGGCGGACAGTTTAATATCGAATAACGAGAATGTATTGTCGATAATCGAGGATTACGATAAGAGATTAAAATATGTCGATGATTTATCTAGTTTAATAAACGAAGTTAAGAGCGATATATCTAACGAGATAGAATATTTGAAGGAAACTTTATCCTACAGAGATAACGAGATAGACAGGACGATAGAATCGATAAGAGGTTCTTTGATAGACAGAGAGGAATATGTTAAGTTGTATGACAGCGAGAAGGAATTATTGGGCAATCAGATAGAGGATATTAAAGAGGAATTGGAATTAATGAAGTCTCAGACGATGCTAGCTAATGAGATAGAGTTGCCTACCCTATTCGATAGAGAGAAAGAGAAGATAGAGAATATGTTTGAGGAGTTTTCCAATAATTTATTAAGCAGAGTTTCTACTAACGAGGGCGATTTGACAGACATAAAGAGTAGATTAGAAGAGGATAAGACTAATTTAATATCGAGCATAGAGTCTTTACGAAGCGATATAAATAACATTCGAGAGGATAATAGGATAGAATTATTGAGCGAGAATAAGGCGCAGATTGAGGATTCTTTATCGTCATTGAGGGCGGATTTCGAGAGGGTAACGACATTAGAAACTACTTTATCGGAATTGAAAGGTAAGATAGTTGGAATGGATAACGAATTGCGAGGCGAGGTAGAGAGTTTATCGGAGCGTTTGAAAGTATTTAGCGAGAATATAGAGGATAGGATAGAGAATAATTCTGGGGAGTTGCTAAACGACTTGGAATTATTGAATAAAGATTTTGAATCTGTGAAGGATAATCTACTTGATTCGATGAATAAGACGGAGGCTATAGAGAATAAGATAGATTCGGTAATAAAAGATTTTGGAGTTGAGAATAAGGATTTCAGGGACAGATTGGAGAAGCGGATAGAATATTTTGAGGATGTGTGGTCTGACAGTCATAAAGTTAAGAGGATGTTTAGCGATGAGTTGCGAGAGGAGGCGGAGAATATACGAAGAGAGGCAGACACGAAGTTTGAGAATTACCTTTCGGAGTTGAAAGAGAGGATTGATATAAGTATAGGAGATTGGAAAGAAAATAATTTGAATGAATTATTGAGTCAATTGGAAGAGTCAAAAAATAGCATATCTAATTTTATAGAGAGTTCGGAAGGGAAGAAGAACGAGTTTCTATCGGAGATGTTAAAGAATATCGAGGGAAAAGAGAACGAGATATATTCTCGTATAGATAACAATATAACTAATAAGATAAACGAGATAGAAAATAGAATAAATAATATAGACGGCATAGTCAATAGCGAAATTGAAAATAATTTAGAAACTATTCATAATAAGATAAACGAAGCGATAGAAAAATATAACGAAGAGATAAAGAATATAGAGCATCATAGAAATAACGAACAAGAATTATTGGCGGACGATATAAAAGAATTGGCGAACAGCATACGGGAAGATTATGAAGAGTATTCTATAATGATGGATAAAGCTTATAAAAATGCAAGTTCCGAGTTGGAAAATAATCTTCAAAATATAAAAAATGAAATTGATATAATCAGAAACGAGTCGGAATCTAAAATCATATCCAATGAAAAAAATTATATAGAAGAATATTTAAAAGAGTATTCCAAAAAAATAGAAGGCAGATTGTCTGAGAAATTAGATAATTTGGAGAATAGCAAGAAAGAGTTGGACGATATGGTAAAAGAATCGTTCGATAATCTAAACAACGATTTGGAAAACGTTATAAACGAACTTGAAGAAAAATCCAACGATATGCTTCAAAGCGCAATGTCCAATTTGGAAGATAGAATTGGCGAAATCGTATCGGAAGATAAAATCAAAGAAATGTATAGCAAAGTGGACGAGAAAATATCTAATGTAGAAGAAAAATATATTGTTTTAGAAGAAAAAATTAATAATACTAAAAACAATAAAGCTCATATAAAGAAATTTGAAGAAAAAATAAATAAATTGTCCGAAAAATTAGACTCTAAAATATCCGATATTAACGAAAAATACGAATCTGTAAATCGATATTTCAACGATAAATTTGTCAATATAGAAAGTTCGATTTTGAATAACGAGCAAATAAATCAATTAAAAGAAAATTTTGCATCTTTTAAAGAAGAATTGCTAAATGCAAATAAAGACAATATAGCGGGTTTATTCGAAGAAGAGAAAATTAAATTGGAAAATTCTTTCGATTCTTTCAGCAAATATATGATTGAAAAAATAAATAATTCCAAATTCGATATTGAAGAATTTAAAAATTCCATTTTTGACGAAAAAACGTCAATATTGGAAAATATAGAAGGTTTAAGATTCGAATTAGAATCGATAAAAAATAACGATGCGATTAATAATTTGGAATCGGAAAGAATAAAATTGGAAGAAGTTTTCAATTCGTTAAAAGAAGATTTTGAAAAACTTTATAATTTGGAAAACGAGGTTTATAACTTAAAAAATAATTTTGACAATTCCAAAGAAACCAATATGGCGATAAATAACGAAATTGAAAAATTATTCGAAGAAGTTTCCAATATGCAAGAACAGTTGGGTAAAATAGAAAATAATATGTCCTCTTTGGAAGACGGAAGTTTTAACGATTTGTTAAACGAATTAAGGAACGCGAAAGAAAATATCGACTTGTTTATAGAAAGTTCGGAAGATAAGAAAAACGAAATAATTTCAAAAATTGAAGATTCAAACAGAAAATATATCGATTCTTATTTGGAAGAATATATTTTAGAGTTTAAAGAATACGCCGAAAAAATAGAAAATATAGAAAACCGAATTAACGATTTGGTAAATAATAAAGAAAGCGATATTTTAAACAGAATTTCCGCTTACGAAGACGAAATTGAAAATAAACAATCCGCTTCTTTTGAATCTATAAGAAAAGAATTATTTGATTTATACGATTCGTTTAAAAATAATTCGGACGCGGACAATTTAAATTATATATCGGATAAATTATATTATTTGGAAAATTCCGTTATTCAGTTGGAAGAAAATAATAAAATCGTTTCGGATAAAATAGACAACGATAAAATAGAACTTGCAAAATCTTTAAATAATTTGTTAAACGAATTCGAATCATGCAAATCGATTATAAACGAAAAAATTGAAAATAAAAATACAAATACCAGCGAAAATATAGCGATAAATTCGTCTAACGAATACGAAGATAAAATCTCCGAATTAAAATCGACTTTAAAACGAGAATTAGAAGATATAAACGACAATATAAAAAACAATAAGGAATTTAACGAGAGAATTGAAAATCGTATCGCATTCTTTGAGGATTCTTGGTCGGACAAAAACAAAATAAAAGAATTGTATGGCGATTTGTTAAACGATAAATTCGAATCGTTAAAAGAAAAATTGGAAACCAAATTAAATATTTCTTTAGAGGAATCTTTTGAAGAATATAAAGATAAAATAACCGAAATGGAAAAAGATTTGAATTCTTGGAAAGACAATAATCTTAATTCTCTTATAAACGATTTGGACTTGCTTAAAGAAAATATCAATTCTGCAAACAATAACGAAATTGCAAATATGTTCGATATGATAAACGAATTGAAAGAAAAAGTGGAAAATACAGAAAACAAAGAAAACGAATTAACATTCGCTTTTGAAAATAAAATGTCGGAAGTCGAAAACAGTATGACGGCATTCGAAGACAGATTAAAAGACATCGAATATAATCAAAGCTCTATAAACGAAGATTTGGAAAAATATATTAATAAATTTGACGCGGTATTGAACGAATACGAAGAGCGTATGAAATCCAAACTTGCAAATATTCAAGATTCCATTAAACAAGAAAACGATAAGGCTATAGATTATGCAATCGAAATAAAAAACGATGATTCAAAAGATATTGAAATCAGATTGTCCGATTTGGAATCTTATATAAAAAGACTCGATAATAACGCTTCGGAACTTTCAAGCGAACTAACGAAAGATAAAAACGATTTGATAGAAACGATACGGCAACTTAAAGAAGATATGTATTCCAAAATAGAGGAAGATTTGTCATCGCTTAAATCATTAAAAGACAATCTTCCTAATATGGAAGAGCTTACCGATTTATTCGTATCGGAAAAAGAAGAATGGAGAGAAGAATTTGAAAACTTTAAAAACGAACTTTTAGACAATCAAATAGAAAACAAAAATTTTGCCGAAATATTCGAAGAAGAAAAAGCGCGACTTATAGAAGAATTGGATAATTTCAAATCCGCAGTTAGAGTGGAATATATTTCAAGCGAAGATAAATTGGAAGCTATTAAAGAAGAATATTTAAATAACTTCAATAATTTATTGGACGCGGAAAAAGAAAAATTGCATTCTTCACTCGAAGAAATAAATAAAGTTATAAACGAAAAATTTGAAAACTTAAAAGAAAGTTCGATTACCATTGACGAAGTGAAAGAACTTATAAATCAATATAAAGAAAGCATCTCTTTGTCCGTAGAAGAGAGAAAAGAAGAAGCGTCAAATAATATTGAAGCTATTGACAAATCATATATTGAAAATCTAATCGAAAAAGAAAGATTGAGAATTGACGAAATATTGGAAGAATTTAAGAAAAATTTGGAAGAAAATTATTCGACCGTAGAATCGGTAGCCGAAGTGTTGTCTAAAGAAGAAATTTCTATCGACAATAAACTTGCCGAAATGAAAGAAAATATTCTTAAAGATATTCCGACTATCGAAGATATAAGTCAAATATTTATCGAAGAAAAAGATTCTCTCAAAGAAGAATTTGTTTCGCTTCGAGAAGAAATTTTAGGCTCAATGCCGACTTCCGAAGATTTTGAAAATATGTATAAAGAACAAGAAACGCAGCTTAAAAATAGTTTCAATATTTTGGAAGAAGATTTTTCCGAAAGCATAAAACGATATAAAGAAAATATAACGGCAGAAATTTCCGAATTCAAAAACGAATTCTCCGAAAGAATAATCAATATAAATAATTTGGCGGGAAATTTACAAATCGAAAGAGAAAGATTATCCGCCGAAATAGAAGAGTTAAAGTTGAAATACGAAAGCGGAGCGATTTATTCTAATGACGCTTTGAATTCTATTGAAAGCGATAGAGACAAACTCGTGAAAGAATTCTTGAATTTCAAAAAATCAATTTCCGATTTAATGAAAGAACAAGAAGAAGCTATTAGCATGTTGTCGCAAGAAAAACTAAAAATTGTAGACAATATCGAAGAATTAAACAATAAAATTTCTTTGGATATTCCAAGTCGCGAAGAAATTTCATCAATGATAGAAGAAGAAAAAAAATATATATTGGATATGTTTGAAACTTTACGAAACGAAGCTTTGAATGACGATTTTTCTTACGATACATTTAGAGACGATATTATAAAAGTATTCGAAGAATCCAACGAAGATTTTAGAAAGAGAGTCGAAGCGAGAATAGAACATTTTGAAAACGCATACTCCGAACCAGATAAAATCAAAGAATTCTATAGAGACGCCATCGATATGGAAGTAGATAATTTGAAAAGCGAAGCGTTAAATATATTTGGCAATATAGAAGAAAGAATCGAAGAAGCTAAAAATAAAGTAGACGCTATAGAAAACGAAAAAGTTCAGGGCATCATAAACAGAATAGACGAAGCTCAAAACAATATAGACGCTTTAGTGGAAACTATAAAAGTCAATCTAAAAGAGCAAGAAAATGAGATTAAAATTTTAGGACAATCTCAAAAACATATAACTCAAGATATAGAAAATGTCCGCAAAGAGAGAGAAGCTTTGATAGACATGGTTAAAAATAGCGATATAAATATAAAAAATAAACTCGACAGTTTAACCGAAGCGGTTGCGGAAGCGTCAATTAAAGCGTCAGAAAGAATATCTAAAAAAGAAAATATGTTTAACGAAAGAGTCAAAGAAATCGAGGATTATCTTAATTCTATAGAAAATCATATAAACGCCGATTATTTGAATAAATCTAAAGAAACCATAGACAATTTAATCGCCTCTTTCAACGAAGAGATTATAAAAGAAACGAACGATTTGACTCCTCATATAATGACGGCGGTTCAGAATTTTATAAATAAGGAAACGAGCAAATTCGATAAATTCTCCGATATTAAAAAATCTATCGAAGATATAGAGCGAACGATTAACGACAAATTAAACGAATCCTTTGAAGTAATAAACGGAAAACTTGACGACAACATGAAAGAATTGAGCAAAAAATTATCCGATTATGAAGAGGAAATTATAAGCGAATTCAAAATGTCGATAGGATTGGAAGAAGAAAAAGCGATAGACGAAATAAAAGAAAGATACGCCGAAGAGATGTCAAAATTAAAAGAAATGTATCTAACTTCCGAAAAATACTACGCCGATAGAGAAGAGAGAAATCATGAATCCTTCTCTGCCCTATTCGAAGATAGCTATAAAGAATATAAAGATAAAATCAACTCTTTATACGATGAAATTGAAAGTAGCAAATCCAATTTGACTGATTCGGTTAATAATATGACTAACGAATTAACGCAGGCGCTTAAAATAAAAGACGAATTCATGACTTCCGTTGAAAATAATCATGAAAGATTGAAAGATGTGGAAGAGAAAATGAAAAATTTGGAAAACGAATTTACTCCTTCCATAGAAAAATTAAAATCAATCATAGAAGAAAAAGCGTCAGAGTTGCAAAATAAAATCGGCAAATATTCGCAGGATATTGAAGAGCAAGGAAAAAAATTCAACGAAAGGCTCGAAGAACTTTCAAACAATGCCAAATTATCGGTTGAAGGAAAAATCGGAGAATTCGATTCTCTTATAAATAATATTTCCGAAAGAATCGAAGAATTGCTTAAAGATAAAAATTCTCAATTTGAAGAATTAAAATCAAACTGCGAAATATTATCAGAATCTTTATTGGAGTTAAAAGATTCGATATCGAACGCCGTTAATGAAAAAATAGCGGATGCCAATTCCATTATAGAAGAAAGCGTTGGAGCTATAGAAGAACAAACAAACGAAAAATACGACAAATATGTGGCAAGACTCAATTCAAATTTAGAGCAAACTTTAGCGTTGATTATGAACGAAGTTAAAGAAAATGTTCAAACAGCGAAAAGCGAGATAATAAAAGCTCAAACCGAAAATTTGGATATATACGACAACAGAATAGACGGAATGAAAAATATCGTTGACGCTTTGGAAAACGACATAACGAGATATTCGAGCGAAATAGAAGCGAGATTGGAAGAGATTGATTTAAACTACAAAGAAAAAACCAATATTATACTTAAAGATTTGGACGCAAGAACGGACACTTTAACCGACAAACTCAACTCCGTAGTAATGGCTATAGACAATATGCTCGATGAAAAATCGGACGATATTTCAAACGAATACGATATTGTGAAAATGAAAATCGAAGATATTGAAAAAGATATTAACCGATATATGAATACGGTAAAAATATTCGATAAAGCGGAAGAAAACGCAAAAGTTATAAAAGAAGATGTTGCAAAATTGGACGCTTTAGTAAACGACACCAAAATTGCCACCTCCGATATGAATAAAACGATGTCTGAATTCGAAGGGCTTAAACTAATGCATGAAGAAATATTGGAATACGCCAAAGGAATCGAAAAAGAAAGAGAAAGCCTAAAAGACACTCAAGAAAAAGTTAATATGTTAATGGAAATGACGGACGATATTCAAAATAAATTCGTAAATATAGCCGAAAACAATTCAATGATAGAAAATACGGAAGAGGGAATAAAAGCCGTTATTGACATAGCTTCGCAAATCGAAGACAAACTTTCGTTTATAAAAGACAAAGAAGAATATGCGGATAATATTTTAACTCAAATGAAAAAAGCCGAAATAGAAACGGAATCAGTTTTGGAAAAAGTCGACAGTATAAAAACCGCTATGGTTGACGCCGAAGAAACGAGAAAAAGTTTTATGAGTAAAGTCGCTTCTCTTGAAAAAGATTTTAATAAAATAAATAAAAGCGACAAAAGAGTTCAACTATTCTTAAACAAACTCGAAGAGCTTAACGTTATACTTGAAGAAATGCAAAATCAGAGAGAAAACTTGAACCGAATGAAAAAAGAAAACGACAGTATAGTTAAGAATCTCGAAAGAGCCGAATATTTTGTCAGATATTTACAAGATTTGCTCGACAACGCCGAAAAATATATGTCGGATGGAAAAACTGCAACCAAAAGAAGCAAATCGAATATAGTCGACAATAAGAAAGAAGAATTTATTATAAAAATGTATAAACAAGGATGGAAAACGGACGAGATAGTTAAAAATTCTTCATATTCGCGAGACGAAGTTGAAACGATTATAAAGAAATGGAAAGATAAACAATCGAGAGGATAGTATATAGCGGAATAATATTTTACATAGGTTTTTTGTTTTATACAAATATAAATTTTAAAATGATTTAAAGCTATGTTATTTTAAACTATTATTTTATTTTTTCGATTTTATAATATAATTATTTTAAAATAAATTAAATTTGGAAGTTTTTATGAATAATGAAAATAATTTATTAGAATTAAAAAAAGAATATTTATATATGCTTAAAGAAAATATTATTCCTTTTTGGCTAAAAAACGGAGTCGATAAAAAAAACGGCGGATATTGGACGGCGCTCGACAGAAAGGGAAATATTATAGACAGAGATAAATCGGTTTGGTTTCAGGGAAGATTCGCTTGGGTATTGTCTACTCTCTACGCGGATTTTGAGAAAAAAGAAGAATATTTGGAATCGGCTAAATTGGGAATAGACTTTTTAGAAAAACATTGTTTCGACAAAGACGGAGACGGAAGAATGTTTTTTAGAGTAACGGAAGACGGAAAACGCGTCATAAAAAGATTAAGATATTATTTTTCGGAGACTTTTTGTATAATCGCTATGGCTTCGTATTCGAGAGCGAGCGGAGATAAAAGTTATATAACAAAAGCAAGAGAGCTTCTTGAAAAACTCGACAAAATTCAAAAGTTGTTGATTCCAAAATTCGACATTAATCAAAGACCGACAATTTCTTTCGGACCTCCTATGATAATGCTTGCGACTGTTCAGGAATTGAGAAAAGCGGACGAAGAAAACAGAGAATATTATAACAAATATATAGACGGACTTTTATCTCAAGTAAAAATATTTTTATACGAAGAGAAAAAAGCCGTTTTGGAACAATGCTCACCCGATGGAACTTTACAAGACCATTTTGAAGGCAGACAGCTAAACCCAGGACATGCTATTGAATCCTCTTGGTTTATATTGAGAGAAGCTATTGAAAGAGACAACGATAAAAATTTAATAGAGCTTGGAATAAAAATTTTCGACTGGATGTGGGAATGGGGCTGGGATAAAGAATACGGCGGAATAATACAGTTTATGGATGTTTTAGGCAAACCGAAAAGCGATTATTGGCATGACATGAAATTCTGGTGGCCACAAACGGAAGCGGCGATTGCGACTCTTTACGCTTATTATTTCACTAAAGATAAAAAATATTTGGAAATGCATAATATGGTAAAAGAATATACTAACAAATTTATAGATAAAGAGCATGGAGAATGGTTCGGTTATTTGCATAGAGACGGAAGCCTTTCGACCGATTTAAAAGGCAATATGTATAAAGGACCTTTTCATATTCCAAGAATGTATATGAAATGCGTTGAAATGATAGATTTGATAAATAAAAATTAATTTTAAAATAATGCTTGATTAAACTATTTTAAAATAGAAAATCAAGCCTTTTATTTTTTAATCGCCAAAATTATTTGTTAAAAAATTTACTATTACTAATAGAAAATAAACTTTTCAAACTCTCTTTAGGCTTTATAAGGAACTTTCACTATACCCTTTTTAACATGAGTTTTTCCCGTTTTCGGAGGAAGCCCCACTCTATGAGCGTCATAAGGAAGAAGAATCAAAATATTTCCCTGCGACAAAGTCAAACGAACCGTCCCCTCGCCTTCCCAATTATGATAATCGGTTTTAATATCGTATTCTTTCGGTTTCAAATCGGAAGTGTTGGCAATAATATAATCTTCCGCTCCCTCGAAAATTATTTGAATATCGACAAACTGCAAATGAGATTCCCAAGGCGGATTGTCTTTATTGTCATACTCCGTTATATTGATATAAGCGCCTTCGCAAATTTCATTATCGAGTTTATGCTGCCCGTTGGGAAGTTTTTTTAATTCCTCGTAATGCTCTCTCACATAATTTTTTGCCTTCCATATTCTTTCATGGAATTCTTTATTAAATTCGCTTTTTATAGGTTTTAAAATCATAATTTTATCCTTAATATTTTTTATAGATTAATTATACTATATTAAACGATTATTTTAAACTTGATTTTGCATCTTCAATCATTTTATAGCAAATATCTATCTGTTTTTTATCGCTTTCTATAATATCGGCAAGAGGTTTTCTCACTCCGCCAATATCAATTCCCTGCTTTCTTAAAATCTCTTTCATTACCGCGTATAAATTTCCATGACAAGCGCACATGGCGTAAATTATTCTGTCGATTTTAAATTGAATATCTTGAGCCTTTTTGAAATCGCATTCTCTAACCGATTTATCCGCCGCCAAAAACAACTCTGGCATAACTCCGTAAGTTCCGCCAATTCCTCCATCCGCTCCCATTATGCGTCCTCCTACAAATTGCTCGTCTGGACCGTTGAATATCACGCTATCGTCTCCCGCGACATCCTTAAACATTTGAATATCTTGAACGGGCATCGAAGAATTTTTTACTCCTATAACATTCGGGTTTTCTCTCATTTTTTTATAAAGCGAAACTGTTAAAGAAACTCCCGCAAGTTGAGGAATATTATAAATTATAAAATCCGTATTCGGAGCCGCTTTACTCATATCGTTCCAATAATCCGCTATGGCGTAATCGGGCAAATGAAAATAAATAGGAGGAATCGCGGCTATCGCGTCAACTCCCAATTTTTCCGCATGCGCCGCCAATTCTTCGCCGTCCGCCGTGTTATTGCAAGCTATATGAGCGATTACCGTAATTTTACCTTTAGCCACTTCCATAACCGATTCGAGTATTAATTTTCTATCTTCTTTGCTTTGGTAAATACATTCGCCAGAAGAACCTCCGACATACAAGCCTTTAACTCCCTTATCGATTAAAAATGAAGTAAATTTTTTAGCCCTTTCTTTGCTTACCTCTCCTTTATCGTCATAACAAGCGTAAAATGCGGGTATGACGCCCCTATACTTTTCTAAATCTCTCATTGAAATTCTCCTTCGTCAGGCTATAAAGCTATGACAATTTTTTATTTTTTTATTTTTTTATTTTTATAATATTTGGACTGTCCCAAATAAAAAATTACAAATAATTATTTAGAACAGTCCTATATTTTTTATTCAACTTTATTAAAACTTTATCTTGCATTATTTTAAATTATTTTTTTATTATTCTTTTTAAAGTCATTTTGCAATTATCGTTCCAACAAACATTTTATCAGTTCTCACTCCCGCTTTAATCTCTCCGTTTATAGAATAGATTTTATTTCCAATCAATAATAAAGCGGCTCCCGCGTTAGGGTCGAAAGGAGATTCTCCGATGCTTCTCCAACTGTCCGAATCCGCGTTATAAATCAATATATCGCTATTGAATCTAAATTCGTAAGGGTCCATTCTAAAATAATGGTCTCTAAAGTTGGCAAGCTCTCTGCCTTGAAGACTTCCCAATTTTGCAACGGCATCATCGAATATTTCTTTATTAACGCCGCCCATAACGAGCATTTCTTTTTCGTTTAATTTTATCGAATTACCGCCCGCAACGGTTAAAGCTTTTCCGTTTAACTCTACATCGGAAACTTTTTCCCAAGTATCGTTATCAAAATCGTATTTATAACCGTCAGTATAAGCCACATCTCCGTGTCCGCTAAAAACATATAAATTTCCGTTTAATATTTGTCCGACTAATTGCTGTCTGAAAGATTCTTGAGGAATTGGGGATAGTTCTTTTATTTCTTTTGAGGTTAAATCGTATTCGTATAATCCGCTCGAGTTTCCGTTTCCTTTTGCTCCGCCCGCTATATATAATTTGCCGTTTCTTTCAACCGCGACTCCGTTTTGAAGAGTAAAAGGCAAGTCTCCTATTTTTTCGATATTCAATTTGCCGTTTTGCAAAGTGATAAATAATATATCGTCAGCGGCTTCTGAGTTAGGCGAACCTCCCAAATAATATACGCCGTCTTTTGTCGTAATCGAAGCGCCGTAGCCAATTTCGTTTTCCCAATTTATATGCTCTATAACTTCCAAACTTCCGTTTTTATCTTCGAGCAAATAAATGTCGGAATATGTTTTTCTCGCTCCGTTATTGAGAACGGAATCGTAAGGGAAATTTGCTCCTCCGCCGACTACTATATATTTTCCTTCCAATACGCCATGCAATAAGCCCGCAGTTCCAATATTTCTATCCATTCCCGTTTGAGCGGGCAAATGTCCTCCCATTTCCCAGAGAATTTTTTTATCGACTTTGCTGTCCAATACATTTGAATTGGAAGAATTATTTTCGCAACCGATTATGGATACAAAAACAAAGCTAATTATAATTATTGAATTTAATATATGTTTCATAATTTTTACTCCATTTATTTTTTATTCTTACTTTTTTATTTTTTCATTAAACTTGAATAAGTTAAATTTTCAATTTTTTCTTTTTTAGGTTTTCCGCATATCAAAGAAGCGATTAAAGAAACCACAACTCCAACCACTATTATTAGGAACGAAACCAATATCTCGAATACGGGAGGCTTGCTATACGCTGGAATCAACATAGAAACTATTTTTGCAGGGTCCGTCAAATAGAAAGCCAAAATCGTTGACGCCGCAAAACCTATCCACACGGCAACCGTATTAACCTTATCGAAGAATATTCCAACCAAAATTACCGAAGCTATCGGTCCGCCCAAAAGTCCCGTTATCGCTTGGAAATAAAGATACATATCGCCCTGTCCTCCGTTCAAAAATCTAACGGCAAGCAATGTGCTTATTAGTCCGACAATCCAACTTGAAGCTCTTGCAAAATTAAGTTTAAATTTGTCGCTTAAATCTGGTTTTAACTTTTCAAGTATATCTTTCGTCATACAAGTGGAAACCGAATTCAAACTTGAAGAGACTGTAGATTGAGCCGCCGCAAATATAGCCGCAATTACCAAACCAGAAATTCCGATTGGCAAATAATCCATAATGAAGTAAGGCAAAATAGCGTTTCCGTTTATTCCTTCGGGCAAAACCGCTTTTCCAGAATTGAAGAAAATATAACATGCCGAACCCATGCCGATAAATATAATCGAACTTGTGCATGCCAAAGGAACATTTAAGAATAAACTTTTTTGAGCCTCTTTTTCATTTTTAGTAGTATTATATCTTTGAACTATATCCTGCCCTCCTATATATTGATAAATCGAACCGAAGAAAGCGCCGATTATCATAGCCCAAATAGTTTGTTTAGCTCCCGTCAAATCTATGGCGAAGAAATCGGGAGTTATCATTTTATTGTCTCTCGCCAAAATTGAAAATCCCTCGCCCACTCCGACTGTGGCAAAACCGACTATTATAACGAGAAAAGCGCCCAATAGCAAAACGAGAGTTTGAATAGCGTCCGACCATAAAACCGCTTCCATTCCTCCAATCGAAGTATAGGCAACGCAGAATAATCCGACTAATAAAGTAACAACCATTGGATTTAAATTTGGAAGAGCCTGAACCATAGCTAAAGTCGGAAGATATAGAACGACAGCCATTCTGATAATATGGAAAATTATAAAAGATAAACTTCCAAGCAATCTTATGCTATAAGAAAATCTCGAACCCATCCATTCGTAAATAGTAGTCACTTTTAGCCTTCTGAAAAACGGAACGAATATAGCCGCAACGCAAATTATTATGAGAATTATTCCAAGCGGCGCCATTCCCAAAACCCAGCTATTATTGTAAATAGACGCTGGAACGGCAATAAAAGAAATCGAAGATAACGCCGTAGCGTAAATACTCATAGCCGTCACAATAGCGGGAACTCTCGCTCCAGCGTTAAAATAATCGTTTGTGGATTTAGTTCTTTTTGAAAACCAAAGTCCGATTAAAAACATAATTAGGAAATACAAAAGTATTACAACCCAGTCAAACCAATGCCAAGCCATAAATACCCTCCTTATAAATAATTTAATTTTTTTTAT
>NZ_SJDU01000120.1 GCF_005518285.1 Brachyspira catarrhinii
TCCGCATTGTTTTCGGCTAATATTTCCTCAAAACATTCTCTATCGATTTTAAATTCGTCAAGCGCAAGAGACAGAGGACTTATTAACTCGTCTTTTTTAATTTCAAAAGATTCTTCGGCGTTATTTATCAATTCTTCTTCTTTAATGACTTTAATCAGAGATTCGATTAATTTAAATTATACTTTGACTCCGAATTTTAAAGACGAATATTTATTTAACCTTTCCTATTCCCACACGGATAATATTTACGCGATAGGAATCGGTTTCGCTTCCGAATTGAATAAAATAAAAACTTATAATAGTTCTGGTCAAAAAGAAAACGATATATTAAGCGGAAATTATTTGATAAATATAGGAGCGGCTTATATGATAAATGAAACTTCTTATATCGGAGGAAATATTAAAGCCGTTATAAACAATTTTGACAATTATAATATATTCGGCGGATTTTTGGATTTGTCTTATATGCGCTCGATATTCAATCCCGATTTGAAAATAGGAGTCGGAATAAAAAATTTCGGTTTTTACGATAAAGTATTTGCGGCGATAGACACGGATATAATAACTTCTATTGCATATGCGAAAGAAGATTCGAGTTTCGCTGTCGCTTTGGAATACGATATTTCGGTTCCGTCCGTTAGTCATAAAATATCGCTTGGACTCGAAGCTATGATAATCGACTTCAATAAATTAGGTTTATTCGATTCAAATATAGATTATGACGATTTGCCCGAAAGCGTTTTGGACGAACCGAGCCACATGCAAAAAAGACATTCGACAAAATTGCCGAGCGGAATTTTAGGAAGACTCGGAGTAGGAAATAAAGGAGTTTCTTTAGGCTTATCCTTATATGTGAATTTATTCAGATTAGATTACGCGATAATTTTCGATAATTTTAATAAGAATAATATTTCGCATGATTTTGGATTAAGTTTTATGTTTTAATTATGCCTCAAATTTGCAAACAAAAAATTTCCAATACTCAAAATTGCGACAGAGAAGAATATAAAGACGGACTATGCATTATTCATCATAACGGGAAAAATAAACCTTCGAATATTTTTAGAAAAGTCATAAGAGACGACATATATAGAGGATTTTATAATTTTTCTTATATGATTAGCTACGATGGATTTAGTTTGGAAGAATTAAAAATTGAAAATGACGTCAAAATGATATTTAGGAATTCTTATTTTGCGGGACCTTTTCAAATAAAAAATAGAGATTTAAAAGCTTCTTTCGATTTTACGGATACAAATTTTGATTCGGGATTATTTATAACATTGTCCGATATTAAAAAAGAAATAATAATAAAAAATTCAAATATATCGATGGATTTAAATTTATCTTTATGCAATTTAGATTCTCTAATTATCGACAACGCAAAAATTAATTGCAAAGCCGATTTTTCAAATTCTTATATAAACGGAAAATTGGAATTTAATCATATTCATTTTAAAGATAATTTGAATTTTCTAAACGCGGTTTTTAGAGACGATTTCACTTTTCAAAATATAATCGTTGAAAAAGATATTGATTTTAGAAACGCCGTATTTTTTAAGAAAATGAAATTTGAAAATGTGGAATTTAAAGGAAATTTTAAACCAGCGGAAATAATTTATAACGATAAAATCGAAATGAAAAATGTTTTAATCAACGGCAAATTAATCGAAAACAATCAAAAAGAAAAAGAAGATAAAAAGAAATTGGAAAAAATTAAAGCGGTAAAAGAAAAAATATATAAGAAAACGATTTTAAAAGAAAAAGAATGATTAAATAAAAACGATTATAAATATTTTTTATTCTCTTTTAATTCTTCTTTCTCTCTTATATCTTTCAATATTTCTTTTATTTTTGAATCCTGATTATCGGAATATATCAAAAGCGCTCCGTTAGATTTCACTATGGTTAAATTGTTTATTCCGTCAACCGTTATAAAATCGTTATCATCGTTTATTATTATATTATTTTTAGATTCTTTAGTATAAACATTTCCAATTACGACATTATTGTCTCTATCTTTTTTATGTATTCTTCCAAGCGCCGAAAAAGCTCCCAAATCGTCCCAAAAAAATTCCGCTTTTATGCATATAATATCTTTTAATTTTTCCATTATTCCCATGTCGAAAGAAATTTTTTCTATTTTTGAAAATATTTCTTTTGCCTTTTCAAAATCATTTCTATTATTAAAAGATTCCGTAACTTTATTGTAAGTGTCGGGCATTAAAGATTTAACGGCATTTAGGACGCTTTCAATATCCCAAATAAACATTCCTCCATTCCATAAATAATTTCCGTCTTCCAAAAATTTTTTAGCGTTTTCAAGATTCGGTTTTTCAACAAATCTTTCGACATTATATTCGTTATCTTTAATATTATCAGCCAATTTTATATAACCGTATCCCGTTTCCGCTCTGTTCGGTTTGATTCCCACTATAATGGTTTTTTTAGTTTTTGAAGTGGTTTCAATAGCTTCTTCTACCGTTTTTGTAAATAAATCTTCTTCTTTTATAATCGGGTCCGCGGGAAGTATGACTATAATAGAATTTCCGATTTTTTCTTTTACGGTTAAAGCTCCCAAAGTAACCGCCGCCGCCGTGTCGCGTCCCAAAGGTTCGTATATTATATTTTCTTTTCTAAAATTCGGTATATATTGATAGAAAGATTCTTTATATCTTATTCCCGTTATTATAAATATATTTTCTTCGCCCGTTATTTTTGACGCTCTCAAAATAGTTTTTTCTATTAGCGATTTATCATCTCCGATTTTCAAAAATTGTTTGGGTTTGTTTTCGCGGCTTAAGGGCCAGAGTCTCTCTCCTATTCCTCCCGCCATTATAAGAACGGATTTTTTCATATCAAGCCCCCTTAAAATACTTTATAATATACTATTTTTTATTTTCACCGCTTTCGAGTTTGTCATTATGATAAACGGTATTTATTCTCTTTATCGATAACGCTCTTCCCGAATCGGTATCTACTTGCACTATAATTCCGTTAATCATAGGCGAATCGGTGTCAACCTCGAATCTATGAGGTATTTTTGAAACGAATCTTGCAATAGCCGCTTCTTTTTTCATTCCTATAACCGAATTATATCCTCCGCACATTCCTATATCCGAAATATAAGCCGTATAAGAATTTAATATTTTTTCGTCCGCGGTTTGAACATGAGTATGAGTTCCGAAAATGCAGCTAACTTGTCCTTCCAAATAATAAGAAAACGCTATTTTTTCCGCTGTCGCTTCGGCATGAAAATCTATAAATATAATATTGGTTTTTTCTTTGATATGTTTAATAGCCAAATGCGATTTCTTAAAAGGGCAGTCCAAAGCGTCCATAAAAGTTCTGCCCATAAGATTTATTACTCCGATTTTGCAGTCGAATATATCGTAAATATAATAACCGAGTCCCGGCGCTTCGCTCGGAAAATTATAAGGACGAAGAAGTCTATTCTCCGAGCCGATTAAAGCGAAAACATCTCTATTGTTCCAAATATGATTTCCAGAAGTTAGAACATTTACTCCCGAATTAAACAATTCCGCCGCCGTGTCTCTCGTAATTCCGATTCCGTTTGCCGCATTTTCTCCGTTCGCTATCACAAAATCTATTTCATGCTCTAATTTTATCTCTTCCAAATGCCTTCTTATTGCATATCGCCCCGTGACGCCGATAATATCTCCGAGACATAATATATTTTTTACGGACATTTTTAAAACCTTTATTTATATTTATAAAATTATATAAAAATTTATTAATCTTGCAAATTTATCTTGCAACTTCAACCGCTCGCGTCTCTCTTATAACGGTAACTTTTATTATACCGGGATATTTGAGTTCTTCTTCTATCTTTTTAGCTATATCTCGAGCTATCTGTTTCGCCTGATTATCGTCAACTATATCGCTTTTAGCCATAACTCTAAGTTCTCGTCCCGCCTGTATAGCGAAAGATTTTTCAACTCCTTCCATACTGTCCGCGATTTTTTCTAAAGAATCGAGTCTTTTAATATAATTTTCAAAAGATTCCATTCTCGCCCCTGGTCTTGCAGCGCTTATTGCGTCCGCCGCCTTAACTATAACCGCTTCTACCGTTTGAGTTTCCACATCGTTATGATGCGCTCTTATAGAATTTACAACTTCTTCTTTTTCTCCGCATCTTTTAGCCAAATCCGCGCCAGACATTGCATGCGAGCCTTCTCCTTCTATTTCTATAGCCTTTCCGACATCATGCAAAAACGCGCCTCTCTTTGCCATTTCCACATCCGCTCCGATTTCCGCCGCTATCATTCCCGCAATATTCGCAACCTCTTTACTATGAAGAAGCATATTCTGTCCATAACTCGTCCTATATTGAAGTCTTCCCATATGTCGAACCAATTCATGATGCATAGCGGTAAGATTCAAATCGGCAATGGCGTCTTCTCCCGCTCGGACAATAGAATCTTCCACTTCTCTTTTTGTCTTTGTAACTATTTCCTCGATTCTCGCGGGATGAATTCTTCCGTCTAAAATCAATTTTTCCAACGAAACTTTGGCTATATGTTTTCTCACTGGGTCAAAACATGAAATTACAACGGCTTCTGGAGTATCGTCTATGATAATATCGACTCCCGTTAGAGTTTCGAGCATTCTTATATTTCTGCCTTCTCTTCCGATTATTCTTCCTTTCATTTCCTCGCTCGGCAAAGACACGGAAGTAACGGAAGTCTCTTGAGTGACATCGCTTGAAAGTCTTTGAATGGTTTGAACGATTATCTCTCGAGCTTTTCTATCTCCCGTTTCGATAGCGTTTTTTTCTATATTGTCGATTATTTTAGCTGCGGCTTTTTTGGCGTCATCCTCGATTTCTCTTATAAGGACTTCTTTTGCCTCTTCCACCGACAAACCAGATATTTTTTCTAATTGTTTTTTTTCTTCTTCGATTATTCTGTCTAATTTTTCTTCTTTTTCTTTTATTTGTTTAGTTTTATTCTCAATATTCCTTTCTTTATCTTCCAAATATTGAGATTTTTTGTCTATATTCGCCTCTCGTTGTAGCACTCTGTTTTCTAATTTTTGAAGTTCGGCTCTTCTTTCTTTAGTTTCATTCTCTAATTTATGTCTCTCTTTTTGTATTTCCGAATTAGCGGAAGAAATCGCATGTTTTCTCTCGCTTTCGGCTTTTTCTTTTGCCTCTTGAATTATTTTATGTTTCATTATTTCCGCAGAATTAGCGTTCATTCTTGCAATTACAAAGCGGATTATATATCCTAAAACAACACCGACTACAACAGAGGCGATAGCAATAATTAAAGTTTGCATCTTTCACCTCATTATCTTTTATTCTATATGATGTATAATATAATAGATTTCATATAAAGTCAATAATATTTTATAAATTTTTTTGATATTTTTATATATATCTAATATTATTAATTAACAAAACATAATAATAATTTTATAGTAAAATTCAATGATTATGGCATCCGCAATCGCAATTAGTTATCTTTATATCGCAATCTTCTTTCAAATCTGGAATATTATCCTCTTTCTCTCCTATCGGATATAAAAGCCTTAAAGCGTTAAGAACTACAATAACGGTAACTCCCGTATCGGCAAATATCGCAAGCCACATAGTCGCAAGTCCCAAAGCTCCCAAAGTAATAGCCGCAAATTTTATAACCAAAGCGAGCAAAATATTTTGGACTACAACAATATGATTCTTTTTCGCAAGTTTAATTACGGTTGCAACTTTTGAAGGCTTATCGTCCATTATAACGACATCGGCGTTTTCGATTGCAGCATCCGAACCTAATCCTCCCATCGCAATTCCAATATCCGCTCTCGCCAAAGAAGGAGCGTCATTTATTCCGTCTCCGACAAATATTGAAGCTTTAGAATCTTTCATCATTTCTTCCAAAGAACTAACTTTATCGTCAGGCAAACATCCGCCTTTGAATACCGATATATTCATTTCTTTAGCGAAACTTTCGACTCTGTCTACATTGTCTCCGCTTATGAGTCCCGTTTTTATATTCATTTTATTAAGCGAAATTATAGCTTCTTTTGAATCTTCTTTTACGCTGTCGTCAATAAAGAATCCGCCCGCATATTTTCCGTCTATCGCTATATGAACATTGAGATTTTTATTAACGGTTTCGGGAATTTCCACATTATTTTGTTTAAGTAATTCTTTTCCGCCGATTATAATATTTTTATTTTCAACCGTAGTCATAGCTCCTTTTCCGCTAATATCTTTATGGCTTGAAATTAAATTATCTTCTATATTTTCTCCTCTTTTTTT
>NZ_SJDU01000121.1 GCF_005518285.1 Brachyspira catarrhinii
GAAATATAAATTTTTTTAATACAACTTGAAATATAATCAAATTTATTTATAATAGTTATCAAAAATATTATTGGAGTTTATAATGAACTGTTGGGTAATAAGTCCAAATGTATTAAATGATAAATCAGAACCCGTAGAGGATTTTATTGAATTAATGAGTAAAAACCATGTAGCCTTAATTGGTTGGGGAGAAGATAATGAACTTGGCTATAAATTTAAAAATGTTATAAAAAGAAATGATTTAATTATTATAGCGCAAGGTGCTAATTTTCAAAAAAGGAATTTTTTTGCTGGGTTGGTAAATTCTGAAGCCTATAAGTATAAATATAAAGGTAATGAAAATAATTACACTTTGCAAGCAATAAATTTAAAAAATTTCATTGATATTAAGGATAAAAGTATATCTTGGAATAATAATTGTGCTTATGGCGAAGCTAATAGAATACCTGCATTATATGAATTAAAGTCAGACAATACAAATGATAAAAAAGTTATAGACGAAGTTTTATATTATATAAATAACGGAGGAAAAATGACAGAATATATTGAATTATTAAAATCAAACAAAAACCTAATACTAACGGGAGCGCCGGGAACTGGTAAAACCTACTTGGCTAAACAAATAGCTTCCAAAATGATATTAAATAAAGATTATGACGAAAGCGTTGAAAATGATATTAATTTTAAAGAACAATGCGCATTCGTGCAATTCCATCCTTCCTACGATTATACCGATTTTGTGGAAGGATTAAGACCTGAAAACAAAAATGGAAATATTGGTTTTATAAGGAAAGACGGAGTTTTTAAAGCCTTTTGTAAAAAAGCTCTTAAAAACTTAAAAGATAGCGAAAAAGATATTTCTACTTTAAATTATGAAGAAATTATAAAAAAATATTTAGAAGATTTTTATAATGATGTGAGCATGGAAATAACTAATAGTAGTGAAGGATATAAAATATATGGAATAGGCGGAGGAATTGCTGCTCCAATTATAGATATAGTCTACAAAGAAGATGAAAAAGAATTTAGATTTACTGTAAAAACTAAAAATGATAGAGAACACATAATTATAAAAAAACTAGATTTAATGGCAGATTATTATAAAAAATTTATTACTAAAAAACCTGAAGAATGGAAGTTTAAAGATTTTATTGACGAGTTAAAAATAACCCATTACCATACATATATTTATGGATTTCTAAAAGCGTTTTATGATAAATATAATGAAAAAATAGAACAAGAAAAAAATAATATAACTATTGAAGAAGTAAAAAAGAAAGATTTTGTATTCATAATAGACGAAATAAACAGAGGCGAGATTTCAAAGATTTTCGGCGAATTATTCTTTTCGGTTGATTCTGGCTATAGAGGAGAAAAAGGAAAAGTTTTAACTCAATATGCAAATTTAATCGAGGACGGAGACGAATTTAAAGACGGTTTTTATATTCCCGAAAATGTTTATATAATCGGAACTATGAACGATATTGACAGAAGCGTTGAAAGTATGGATTTCGCTATGCGTAGACGATTCGCTTGGAAAGAGATTAAAGCCGAAGATACGCAAGAAACTATATTAAACGATTTAGGAGATTTAAAATACGAAACTATAAGAAGAATGGATAATTTAAATAATGCCATTAAAGAAAAAGCGGAATTATCGGAAGCCTATTATATCGGAGCTGCATATTTCAAAAAGATTAAAGATAAAGATTATAATGGCGATTTTGATAAATTATGGAATATCCATTTAAAAATGCTTTTATTTGAATACACAAGAGGCATGGCAAACCAAGAAGAAATAATGAAAAATTTAAAAGACGCTTATAATTCAAATAGCGATAATGATACTGAAGGAGAAGAAGAAATTATTGACGAAGAATAAATTAAATTAGGTATAATAATGAAATGCATTCCATTAATAGATAATAGAAGTCATGCGATTAAAGATTTAAAATATTTTGAAACCGAAAAAACTATTTCAGAAGAAGATATAAATTCATTAAAAGAAATATCTCACAGAACTATAAAAGATATAATAGAAAACGATAATTTATTGATATTCCCAAGCGATTTAAATAAAAGCAAAGATATTGACGGTAACAAAACTATTTTTAATATTTATAATAATGAAGTAAGAACAAATAATTTAATGGGTTTTATCGGTTATAACGAAACTCAAATAAAAATTACTTCGAGGTTTGCTTCGGAAGATAAAGATTATTTTCTTCACTATATGCTTCAAAAAGTTTTATGTTTTAATATATTCGACCTGCAACATTCTACAAATAAAGACGATTCGTTTGATTTTTTAATTTATATGTTTATTCATTTTTTCCAAAAAGCGATTAGACAGGGAATTTATAAAAGCTATCAAAAAAGAGAATATAACGATGCGAATGTTAGAGGAGCGATTGATATTAATCGGCATATAAAAAATAATATTCCATTTAACGGCAAAGTCGCTTACAAAACGAGAGAATACAGCTACGATAATAATATAACTCAATTAATAAGACATACTATAGAATATATCAATACGAAAAGCAAAGGAATTTTGAATATTGCAAAAGAGGAAGTGAAAAATTCCATATCGCAAATGATTGAAGCAACTTCGAGCTACGATAAAAATAAAAGACAAAATATAATTGGTAAGAATTTGAAAAAATTGAACCATCCTTATTTTTACGAATACGAACCTTTAAGAAAAATATGCGTTCAAATATTAAGGCATGAGGAAATAAAATACGGACGAGAAGAAAATAAAATTTACGGAATTTTATTTGACGGCGCTTATCTTTGGGAAGAATATATTTATACAATTCTAAAAGATTTGAATTTTAAACATCCGAGAAATAAAGAGAAAACGGACGGAATTAATCTTCTAAATAATAAATGGAGCGTCTATCCCGATTTTTATAACTACGATAAAAAAATAGTTTTGGATACGAAATATAAAATGTTAAATAAAAATAACGAAGAAATTGACGGAAGCGACAAACATCAAATAATTTCTTATGTCTATACTTTGGGAGCTAAAAAAGGCGGTTTCGTTTATCCTTCCGAAAATAAAGAATTTAGTTTTGACAATATAGGAATTTTAAATAGAGAATATAATAAAAATATATTGGAAGATTATAGTCCTTCGATTTTTAAATACGCTTTCTTAATACCAAATAAAAAATCAAACGAAGAAAATTTTGAAAATATTAACGACTTTAAAAAGGAAATTGAAAAATCGGAAAACGATTTTGAGAAGAAGATTGAAAGCGAATTTCAATAATTTATCATTTTAAATATTTTTTAATATATGTTATAATAAAATAACTAAATAACACGGAGAAAATATGCTTGGAGCGATAATTGGAGATATAGTTGGTTCTATATACGAATTCAATAATATAAAAACCAAAGAGTTCGATTTATTTACGGACGAAATGTTTTTTACGGACGATACGGTTATGACTGTTGCGATTGCGGACGCCATTATGAACGGCGGACAACATGAAAATTTTATTCAGTCAATGAAAAAATGGGGAAATGATTATATTTCTAAAAGTTACGGCGGTTCTTTTAGAAATTGGCTTACATCCGAAAATTCCGAACCTTATAACAGTTGGGGAAACGGTTCGGCGATGCGAGTGTCTCCATGCGGTTGGGTTGCAAAATTAGATATTCCAATCGAAGAGGGAATTAAACAAACGGAAGAATTGGCGAAAATGTCGGCGGAAGTTACGCATAATCATCCCGAAGGAATAAAGGGAGCGCAGGTTACGGCTCTTTCCATATATTATATGAGACATGGAAAATCCAAAAATGACGTAAACGAATATAAATATATTCTCAAAAACGAAATAGAAAAAAGATATAGATATAACTTAAACTTTACTTTAGATAGAATTCGTTCTTCCTATACTTTTAACGAAAGTTGTCAGGGAACTGTCCCTCAGGCTATAGTTTCTTTTTTGGAAAGCAGAAATTTTGAAGACGCGATAAGAAACGCGATTTCAATCGGAGGAGACAGCGACACTCTTGCGGCGATTACGGGAAGCATAGCCGAAGCCGCTTATGGAATTCCCGAAACTATAAAAGAAAAAGCCATGAATTATTTGGACGATGAAATAAAAGAATTGTATAATAAGTGGACCGACTTTATTAAAAAATAAGAGAGGTTTTTATTATTTGTCATTTGAAAAGAGCTAAGCAATCCATTATTGATAAAGTTAAATTTTAAATTAAATTCTATTAATTTTTTATAAAGCCCGTTATATTGATTAAAAAGAATCGTATAATATAATGTTTAAAATCTATTTTGAAAAATAAAAAACAAATAAATAAAAAGAGGATGAAAATGTCAATTATAAAAGCTAAAGAATATTTGAAACAATTTAATTTGGATAGCGAGGTTATGGAATTTCCCGTTTCGTCCGCGACTGTGCAAGAAGCGGCAAAAGCGATAAACTGCGAAGAAAAAGAAATTGCAAAAAGTTTGTCGTTTCTTATCGAGGATAAACCTATATTGATAGTAGTCGCGGGAGATTGCAAAATCGACAACGGCAAATATAAAGCGGAATTTTCAACGAAAGCGAAAATGATTCCGTTTGAAAAAGTGGAAGAATTAATCGGGCATGGAGTGGGCGGAGTTTGTCCTTTCGGCGTAAACGAAAATGTGATTATTTATTTGGACGAATCTCTAAAAAAACTTAAAATTGTTTATCCCGCTTGCGGAAGTTCCAACAGTGCGATAAAACTAACCGTTGACGAACTTGAAAAAATAGTTAATTACAAAAAATGGGTTGATGTTTGTAAATGTATAGATTTATAAGGAAAAACTAAAATGAAAATTTTAATATACGGAGCTGGAGTTTTAGGATGCAATCTGGCTCATACATTATTTGAAAGCCGATTTAAAAGCAAAAATGAAATAACTTTGCTTGCAAGAGGTTATTGGTTTGACGAAATAAAAAATAACGGATTAACTATAAAACATAGATTAAAATTTAAGACTACAAACGACAAAATAAATGTGATAAATAAATTAGAGGAAAACGATTTTTACGATGTTATATTCGTTGTTATGCAATTTACTCAAATAGAAAGTATAATCGATATTTTAAATAAAAATATATCAAAGAATATTATATTAGTTGGTAATAATCTCGATACCGATAAATTTTTAGATTTATTGAAAAGTAAAAATGTATTATTCGGATTTTTCAAAGCCGCTGGAAATAAATCTCAAAATAAAATTAATTCGGTATGTTTAAATAAAATTACCATAGGGAGAACCGATAATAAAAATGCGGACAATGATTTTATAAACGAAATTTTTAAAAATACTAAAATAAAAGCGGACATTGAAAATAGAATGGACGACTGGTTAAAATGCCATATGGCTTTTGTTCTTCCAGTATTTTATGCCTGCTATTATTCGGGGTTAAATTTAAAAAATATTAAAAATGATAAAATATTTATATACAAAATAATAGACGCTATTAAAGAAGGTTATGATATATTGGGAAAATTGGGATACGATAAACTTCCAGAAGAAGATTATAAAGCAGTGTCTCAAAACAGAAGAAAATGTTATATATTTTTTAAAATATGCTGTTCCACTTTTTTAGGAAATTTAATGGCTACTGAACATTCAATATCGGGCAAAAACGAAATGATTGCTTTGGCGAATGAATTTAACAAATTAAAAGAAAAAGCTAATATGAATACGCCTAATTTAGACGAACTTGAAAAGTATGCTCCAAAAGAATAATATAATAATGAAAGAAAATTAAATTATGCCAACGACAAAAGAATACAGAGATTTAATTTTAGACAAATTGGATTTGCTCGAAAATATAAGTTATAAATCAATGATGGGAGAATATTTGCTTTATTATAATAAAATTTTATTCGGCGGAATTTACGATAACAGACTTCTTATAAAAATCGTAGAAACGAATAAAGATTATAATTTGAAAGAAGCCGTTCCTTATCAAAATGCAAAACCGATGTATTTTGTGGAAAATATTGAAGATAAAGAATTTTTAAAAGAGCTTGTTGTTAATACTTGCAAAAGCTTTCAAAATAAAACCAATAAAAAGAAATAATTATTTTTTAATTTATTGTTTATAAAATAAAAATAAAAAGAGATGCCGTTATCGACATCTCTTTACCTCCTTATTTGAGCGCTTATCAATCGTCAAATTTTTGTCCGATAAGTTGTCCTCCCGCGAAGTTACATAAAG
>NZ_SJDU01000122.1 GCF_005518285.1 Brachyspira catarrhinii
ATCAAATTTCAATTACGAATTTACTTCTAAAATTTGATTTCAATTATGAATTTACTTCTAAAATTTGGAGCGAATATTGACGCTCAAGACGATGACGGATGGACTGCGTTGCATTTTGCGGTGGCTTCCGACAGTTATAAAGCGGTTGAACTCCTTATTAACAATAAAGCAAACGCCGATATAAAAAATTTAGACGAAAATAAACCGATAGATATTGCTTCGGATACGGATATACAAGCTTTACTAAATAAATATGCAAAATCCGAATAATTGATTTTTAATTAAATATTTTATAATTTATGGAAACGAAAAAATTACAGAAATTCAGCGAATACAGTATGGGAACTTATTTACTCTGCCCGAAAAAATACAGATATATTTACATAGAAAAACTTTTCAAAAAACAAAAAAGAAAAGTAAACGAATATTTTATTTTTGGAAATATTATTCATTTGACTTGTAAAGAATTCTACCAAAAGAGAGCGGAAGACCGTTCGATAGAAAATCTTTATAATATATTCAGAGAATCTTGGAAAAGAAGCGGAATAAGAGCGTTTTTCAAATCGAGAGAAGAAGAAAAAGAATTGGGAGAAAAAGGATTATATATGCTTTCCAATTTTTATAATTCTTTCGGGCAAAAAGTCCCTTACTTAACCGAACATTATATGGAAAATATTTTTAAAGATTATATCTTTTTCGGAAGAGTCGATAGAATAGATTTATCGGCGGACGGAACTTTACAAATCGTGGATTATAAAACTAACAAATATTACGATGTCGGAGAAGATAACGAAGAGCGAGCAAGAAAAACTATGCAGCTAAAATTTTACGCTTATCTTTTAAACAGTTTGAAATCGAATGTCACAAGCGCGTCTTATTATTATTTTGCCGAAGATAAATTCGATACCGTTGAATTTAATCAAGAATCTGCGAATTATTTGAGAGAATGGTTTGACGAAATAATTAACGATATAAGATACGATAAAACTTTTGAAAGAAAATTTGGAACTCATTGTAATTTTTGCGATTTCTATAAATTATGCCATGAAACTGAAAATAATTCTGACGATAACAATAATATCAATATTGAAAACGAAAAATTATTTAAATAGCTTAAATAAAAACCAATAACAGATTCGATATGCCTTCTTCCGCCATTCCAACCATAGAATGAACCGAGTGAGGTTTTACTCTTATAATTTCGCCTTCGTTCACATCGACAATTTCTTCTTCCACAGAATATCTAACTTTTCCCGTAAGAACGATTACCATTTCTTCAGTCGGATGCTCGTGATAGGGAATTAATTGATTAGTTTTTTGCCTAACGGAATAAACCGTATAACCTTTATCGGCTAAAGTTTCTATAAGTTTTTCATCGTCCTTTATACAATTGAACTCTTTTTTTGTAGTCGATTTATAATAATATTTTTGCTCGGTCATTTTCGCCCTCATTATATATGAATTTCGGCTTATAAACCTATAAAATTTAATTTAATGAAAGCGTTTATTCAATAATTTTTAAATTTCTATATAATCGAATATTTCGTCTATTTTATTAAGAATTATATCCGCTCCTTTTTTTAGTAATTCTTCTTTGTTATAGCTATTGGTTATCGCCGCAATTTTTATTCCCGTTTTTTTCGCTCCTTCTACTCCAGCCAAACTATCTTCGAATATTAAAACATTTTCTTTTTTAAGGTTTTTATTTAATTTTTTTAAAGTTTCAAAAGCGTTCAAAAATAAATCTGGCTCGGGTTTCGCTTTTAATTTTTCATTATGACATGAATAATCTTTAATATATTTTGAAAAACCTTTTTTGTCGGATATATTTTTTACATAATCAATATCGCTATTCGAAGCTATGACGATATTTATATTTTTTAATCTTTCGAGAGTTTCCATAACTCCGTCAAAAGTTTCCAAATCGGTTTCTATGATTTTGTGAAAATAATCCGCCGTTTCGTCAAAAAAATTATCGGGAACATAATGACTCTTAATTAAAATATTATACATATCTTGAGTTTGATAGCCCGCCATAGATTCAAAATCGACATCTTGAAGAACATTCATTTTATTTGCAGTCGCAATCAAAGATTTTGTATAAAGAGTTTCGCTGTCTACTAATGTGCCGTCAAAATCGAATATCGCCGCTTCCAATTTTATTTTATTCATAATTAATCCAATATCTTATTTATTTATTTGATAATAATTAATAAATATGGTATTATAATTATAATAAATTAAATTTCAAGAGGTTATTTTATGAATCTTGATAAGATACAAAAATTCGGAAGATATTTAAGCAATATGGTTCAGCCCAATATAGGCGCTTTCATAGCTTGGGGACTTATAACGGCATTTTTTATACCTACGGGTTGGTTTCCAAACGAGACTTTGGCGCAACTTGTAAATCCAATGCTAACATATTTGCTGCCTATTCTTATAGCTTATTCGGGCGGAAATATGGTTTACGGACATAGAGGAGGCGTAGTCGGTTCAATAATGGCCGCTGGAGTCATAGTCGGTTCGAGTATACCTATGTTTTTGGGAGCGATGATAACGGGACCTTTGGGAGCTTTTTTAATAAAGAAATTAGACGAAATCATAAGCCCTAAAATTCCGACAGGATTTGAAATGCTAATAAATAATTTCTCGGCAGGCATTTTGGGAATGATTTTAGCTATAATATCGTTATATTTGATAGGACCAGCCGTAGAAAGCGTGAGTAATGTTTTATCTGGCGGAGTGCAAAAATTAGTGGATTTAAGATTGCTTCCTTTGGTTTCAATAATAGTAGAACCAGCTAAAGTATTTTTCTTAAATAACGCCATAAATCATGGAGTGTTTTCTCCAATCGGAATACAGCAAGTTACCGAAGCTGGAAAATCAATATTCTTTACGATAGAAACTAACCCTGGACCGGGACTCGGAGTGCTTCTCGCATATTCGATATTCGGCAAAGGAGGTTCAAAAGCGACCGCGCCAGGAGCGGCTATAATCCATTTCTTCGGCGGAATTCATGAAATATATTTTCCTTATATTTTAATGAATCCAATCTTGATTGTGGCTTTGATAATCGGAGGAATGAGCGGAATATTAACGACTTTAATATTAAACGGAGGTTTGACGGCAGTGCCTTCGCCAGGTTCTATAATCGCTATGCTTGCCGTTACTCCAAAAGGCGGTTTTATAGCCACAATAGGAAGCGTATTAATTTCTGCGGTTGTGACTTTTTTACTCGCTTCGATATTTGTGAGAAAATCTAAAGCCGAAGGAAATTTGGAAGAAGCCATTGAAAAAAGTAAGTCGAATAAAAATTTAAACTCCAATAATGCGGAAATCAAAGAAGAAACTCAATCTCAAACAAACGAAATTAGTTTTGAAGAAGCGTTAAAAAATAAAATTAAAATAAATAAAATCGTTGTGGCTTGCGACGCGGGTATGGGTTCGAGCGCAATGGGAGCGACTATGCTTAAAAAGTTGGCGCATGAAAAAGGAATGGAAAATATAACGATAGTCAACTCGGCAATATCCAATTTGGACGACAGCGCCGATATAATAATAACTCAAAAATCATTAACGGCTTTGGCAAAAGAAAAAATGCCTCATAAAGTCCATTTAAGCATAAATAATTTTATGGACAAAAATTTTTATAACGAAGTCTTGGAAAAAATAAAGGAGAATAAATAATGACTAAAAAAATGATACAAATTGGAGCGGGCAATATAGGAAGAGCCTGTATTGGAAGATTATTTCATCAAGCGGGCTATGAAATATATTTTTCGGATGTTAATCTTGAGCTTATTTCTATGATACATGATAGAAAAGAATATAATGTTAGAATGGTTGGAAAAGATTTTGACGAAACTATAAAAATAGATAATGTCGACAAAGTCCCAGAAGAAAGCGAAGAAATTAAAAAATTGGCAAGCGAAATAGACATTATAACTACGGCGGTTGGAGTGAATATACTTCCAAAAATAGCTCCTTTTATCGTAAATATAATAAATAGTAGATACGAAAATCAAAATAATAATCCGCTAAATATAATGGCTTGCGAAAATACTACGGGAGCGTCTTCAAAGTTAAAAGAAAGCGTCTATAATTTGCTTGAAAGCGATATAAAAGAATGGATTGAAAACGAGAAAAAAATAGTATTTCCAAATGTAGCGATTGACTGCATTGTTCCGACTATAGCAAACGAAGACCCTTTAACCGTTACTTGCGAAAATTTTGCAGATTTAATAATCGATAGAGCGGCATTTATAGGAGATTTGCCGCATGTTGAAGGTTTATCGTTAAAAGAAAATTTGAACGCGTATATTGAAAGAAAACTATTCACTTTGAATACGGGACATGCAATTACGGCATATTTAGGAGCGGAAAATAATAAAGAAACGGTTTTTGAAGCGATAAACGACAGCGAAATTAAAAATATAGCATATGGTGCCATGGAAGAAAGCGGAGAGGTTTTGATAAGAAGGCATGGATTTAGCAGGTTTGAACATGAAGTTTATATTCAAAAAATATTAAGCAGATTCTTCAATCCTTATTTGAAAGATTCCGTTTTTAGAGTTGGAAGAGAGCCAATGCGCAAACTTTCTTATAACGACAGATTGATAAAACCTATACTCGGAACTTTAGAATACGATTTGAAACATGATAATTTGCTTAAAGGAGTAGCGGCGGCATTTAAATTTTATACTCCAGAAGATACCGAAAGCGTAGAATTGAAAAAAATTCTTGAAAGCGATAAACTTGAAAACGCTATTTTAAAGATTACGGGATTAAATATAAATAATGAGAAAGAAAAAGAATTGTATGAAGAAATATTTAATCTTTTAAAACCAGCGGAGTCGAGTCAAATCGAACAAATTGAAAATGTAAAAATTGAAGAAACTAACGAAACAAGCGAAAATAAGGAAGCGGAAGACAAAAAATTAAACGAAAAAATTAAAGAAAAACCAAATGAAAATAAAAAGAATAAAACAAAAATTAATAATGAAAAAAAGGAGCAAAAGAAAATGAAAGTTATAATTGCGAAAGACGGAAATAAAGTGGGAATGAAAGTTGCGGCGGAAATAATTAATTTATTGAAAGTAAAAAAAGACGCCGTTTTGGGACTCGCCACTGGCGGAACTGCCGAAGTCGTTTATCCTCATTTAATAAAATCCTACGAAAAGAAAGAAATAGATTTTAAGAAAGTAAAAACTATAAATTTGGACGAATATAAAGGGCTTGACGGAAAAAACGAACAGAGCTACAGATATTTTATGGACAAAAATCTTTTCGAGCATGTGAATATAGAAAAGAGAAATACTTTTGTGCCGAAAGGAATCGGAGATAAAGAAAAAAATCTTAAAGAGTTTAACGATAAAATAAATAAATTTCCGAGAGATTTGCAATTATTGGGCGTGGGACCGAACGGACATATAGCTTTTAACGAGCCGAGCGACACTTTGCATGCCAACGCTTTATGCGTAAAACTTGACGCTAAAACTATAAAAGCGAATTCAAGATATTTCAAATCGGAAAAACAAGTTCCTAAAGAGGCTTTCAGCATGGGAATGGGCGGAATATTGAAAGCGAAAAAAATCGTTATAGCGGCTATTGGCAAAAATAAAGCGTCAGCGATTAAAGAATTGCTTTTGAACGATAAAATAACCACAAAATGTCCCGTGACTTTTTTAAAGTTGCATAACGATGTTACCGTAGTTATTGACGAAGAAATAGCGAAAGCGATAGGTTATAAAAATAGTAAAAAGTAAATCGTAAAATAAAAACCGAGTCTTTAATCAATAAAGATAAAAACTTTATGAATTCGTTAGTAAAAATTTTGCCATTAGAGATTAATTTATAAATTTTTCTCTCGCCAATTTTCCACGACTTGCCTATTTATATGAGCGACATCGCAGAAGTGATTATTTATTTCTAAAGGATTGCCCGTTTTACTTTCATTGGCATTCTTTGCCATACACATAAAACAATAATCTATATCTTTACAATCGATGCATTTATTAAAGTCTTTCCTTTTGAGAGAGCGAATATATAACATTCGAGGCGATTTTTCCCAAATGTCTTTTAAAGAAGTTTCATTTAAATTCCCGCAATCATAATTCCATCCAGTGCAAGGATATACATTGCCTTTCGCATCCATGCAACAACTCGTAACACAAGCGCCGCATAAATCTCTATCCGAAACAT
>NZ_SJDU01000123.1 GCF_005518285.1 Brachyspira catarrhinii
TGTCGGGCTGGTATTTATTCGGCGAACCTATGATTTCAAATACGGTAGATTATAATATTTCAATGAGAGAGACTTTCTTTATTCCTCCAAATAATGCGGGATTCAGATTTACAAAATTAAGCTGGTTTGAAGACGATTATTATACAGATTATTATTCCACTTTGGCTACGGGAACGGGAGCTTTGGACGGCAACGGAGAATATAGTTATAATCCTAAAATTGACGCAAGCCGTTCTATTCATTCTGCAAATGTTATGATAGAATCAACGATTTTGGGAGAGGATTCGCAAAAAGTAAGCGCAAGTAAAAATGTTTTGGTTCATGGAAGCGATTTTTATATAGGAATAAAGAGACAGGGATATTTTCTTGAAACGGGAAAAGAAACGAGGCTCGATTTTATAGCGGTAGACCCCGAAGGAAATAAACTTAATAGAAAAAGAATCGAAGTTCAGATTATAAGAAGGCATTGGGAATCGGTAAGAAAGGCGATAACGGGCGGACGTTTTCAATGGGAATCGCAGCAAATTGACGATATTATCGAAACGAAAACTATTACAACGAGAGCCGATAATTCCGTTCCATATACTTTTACTCCGAGAAATTCTGGATTATATATTGTGACGGCGAGGGCGAAAGATTCGGCAAACAGAGAAGTCGCGGCGGACGAATATATGTATGTTATAGGAAGCGATTATGCGGCTTGGGCGATGTTCGATGACGATTTGCTCGAGCTTATAACCGAAAAAGAGGAATATGTCCCGGGCGAAACGGCTCGTATAATGGTAAAATCTCCTTATGAAAATGCTACAGCTTTAGTAACGGTTGAAAGAGAATTTGTAATCGACAGTTATGTCACAAATTTGGAAGGAAGCGCGTCTTTGATAGAAGTTCCGATTAAAAAAGAATATTTGCCAAATGTTTATATCGGAGTTTCTTTAGTCAAAGGCAGAGTGGAGGACGAATCCTATACGAATTACGCGACTGACGAGGGAAAACCTTCATTTAAAATAGGTTATGCTGGAATTTCGGTATCTCCGAGAGAAAAAGAGCTTAATGTAAAAATAACAAAATCGCATGAAACGGCAGAACCGAGAGAAGAGATGACGATTGATTTGTATGCGGAAACTAAAGAAGGGCAGGCTATGGAAACGGAAATTATGTTGAGCGTAGTCGATTTGGGAGTTTTGAATTTAATCGGATATAGAACTCCGAATTGGTTTAACACTTTCTACGGACCGCGTCCTTTGAGCGTTGCAAGCGCGGACACGAGAATACATTTGATAGGGCAGAGAAATTACGGAGAAAAAGGCGATATGCCAGGAGGGGACGGAATTCTTGAATCTGCCAATATGCTCGCAAAAGCGGCTGCGGATATGGGAATGGATATATTCAGCATAAGAAAGAATTTTTTAAGCACGGCTTTTTATCAAGGAAGAGTAAAGACGGATGCAAGCGGAAAAGCTACAATTACTTTCAATTTGCCCGACAATATCACATCTTTTAGAATAATGGCTTCGGCTATAAATAAAGACGGATATTTTGGAGCTTCGGACGATGTGATTGTGGTAAAAAAGAATTTGATGCTCATGCCTACTTTACCAGAATTCGCTTATGTGGAAGACAGATTCAAAGCGGGAAGTTTGATTTATAATTATTCCAACGAAGATTTGGAAATTGAAATTCAAGCGGTTGGCTCGAATGTAAATATAGAAAACGCTATTCAAAAAATAAATGTCCCTAAAGGAGGAAACGCCGATATAAGATTCGATATAATAGCTACAAATAGAGGCGAGGCTAAAATTACGATTCTTGCTAAAGGCGGAGAATATACGGACGCGGTAGAAAAAACTTTTGATGTAAATGTTCCTATGACAACGGAATCTGTAGCTATGTTTTCGAGTATGACTAACGACAGCTTGAATATCGGAATGAGAATTCCTAACGAGTCGGAAGTTTATTCGGGAGCGGGAGAGCTTGATGTTTATATGTCTCCGAGCGCGTTCAGCGAGTTAAACGGAAGTTTGGATTATTTGATTAATTATCCTTATCTTTGTTTGGAACAGCAACTTTCGAGAATCTATCCAATAATCGTAAGCAAGAGATTAATTGTCGACATGAAACTTACCGACAGAACGGAAGAAGATTTGGATAATTCGGTTAAAGATTTCTTAAAAAATATGCCTTCCTATCAAACTGCGGACGGAGGGTTTGCATATTGGACGAGCAAAACTTGGGTATCTCCATGGCTTACCGCTTATGCAACGGAAACTATGATAAAGGCTAAAAAAGAAGGTTATGAAATAGACGAAAAATCTTTAAGTTTGGCTTTGGAATATCTTAATCATTATGCGAAAAGCAAAAAAGCGGAAAAACCGAGTTTCTGGGAAGACGAATATATAGATTTGTCTTCGATTGCCTATATTTCATCGGTTCTTGCGGAAGGCGAATACGATTCGAGCGAGGTTAGAGCGATAATAGACAGATTATATCCTCAAATAAATAATATTCCGTTTTACGGGCAGGTTCAATTGATGCGGGCAATGTATTATAACAAATACGGAAATGTGGCGCTTAATAGAGTTCGTCAGTATGTATTAAACGCTTTGAAAGAAGATTCCACAACCGCTCATTACGAATTGGAAGAAAAATATTCTAATTTGTATTGGATTCATTCTTCGGCTGTTAGAGACACTTCTGTCGCTTTGGGAGGATTAATAGAAATTGGATACGATAATCCTATAAACGAAAAAGTCGTTCGCTGGTTAATTCAGACGAGAAAAAACGGAAGATATTTGAATACGCAGGATAATGTCGCCACTTTTTCTTCAATGAATTTATATTTCAAAAAATACGAAAATGTTAATCCTAATTTCAGAGCGGAGTTCATATTTCAAAGCAAAACTTTACTATCGGAAACTTTTTCGGATAGGACTAATCCAAGCGTGACGAAATCTTACGCTCTCGAAGAATTCCAAAGAGAGAGATTCAGCAACGCTAACTCCAAATACGAAAACGCGATTATAAGAAGAAACGGAGACGGCAGACTTTATTACGGAATCAGATTAAAATACGCTCCGAGAGATTTAGCCGTTAATAGAGACGCGGGAATAAAAGTGGAAAGATATTACGAAACGAAAGACGGAAGAAGACTCGATTTGACGAAAGACAGATTCAAACAAGGCGAGGAATATGTCGTTATCGTAAAAATTACCGCGCCTTACGAGAGGCGATTTGTCGTAGCGGATGTTCCTATAGCTAGCGGAATGAGAATATTAAATTCAAGTTTTGCAACCGAAAGTAGCGAGACAAAAGATATAACGGGAAATTATAGCTACAGATGGTGGGGCGGATTCAATCATACGGAAAATTATAACGATAAAGTTTTGCTATTTGCCGACATATTCGATAGAGGCGAGCATGTTTATAAATATGTCGTTAGGGCGGCGACTCCGGGCGAATATTTGCTTCCCGCAACCAAAGCGGAAGAGATGTATAACCCCGATGTGTTTGGTTATGACGGACAGCATAAGATTATTATAGAGGCTAAATGATGAGTTATGATTTAGAATTAAGAGAAGAAGAATTAAAAAACAAGATTGCGGAAGATTATTTTAAGAATTTCGATTCTACGCAAATAATAGAACAAATCGATTTTTGTATCGCAAGAAAAATACAAACTTCGCAGCATTTAGATAAACAGAAAACTTTTGACGATAAAGAATTCGAGGCGGAATATTATTTATGGGCGGAAGCGAAGAAAGGAAAAAATCATAATATTTACGAATCTTTTATTCAACTTATTCTCACAATCGGAAAGAGCAGAATTTTCGACAAACATTTGCCTCCAGCTTTTTTGGGAGCTTTCGATGCTCAAAAAATAGCATTCTTGCCATATTCAAAATAATGGATGTTTTCTCTCAAAGCGATTTTAATTGGAATGTGACGCCTTCAAATCATAATACTAAGGAGTTTAAACAACTTCATCAGTTAGTAAAAGAAACTTTGGAAGAAGAAAGTTTTATTTATAAATTCGGTTCGGACGATAAAGAGATTAAAGATTTCATTTCAAATAATTTTGGCAAGTCGGATGGCAATTTGTCGAAAGTTCAAATCGATAAAAATAATTTCGTAAATATTTATTCAAAATGGCTTTATTCGGTAAAGAATTCCATTTCTGTCGATTGGGAGAAGGCGAAGCGAAGCGGGATAATTGACGCCGATTTTTATTTGGCTGATTTATTGAGCGAAAACAATTTGACTTTGATTAAAAAACTTTTCGTTATTTTAAAAAGCGACCATTACGAACTTGAAAGAAATATTGATAAAATGGGATTTCTGATAAGCAAGACGGCTCATTTTTACGATAAACAGAAGGCTCATAAAGAGTTTTGGAAAAGATATCAGCGTCCTCCGAAGTCGGAATATTGGGATTATATAATCAATAGGCGAGATTTACTCGTTCCTCCAGATATACGCTCCAGAAAAGGTTCGTTTTTTACCCCACAGATTTGGGCGGAGAAGTCGCGGGAATATTTGGAATCGGTTTTGGGTAAGGATTGGCAGGAGGAATATCATATTTGGGATTTAGCCGCTGGGACTGGTAATTTGCTTGCGGGACTAACGAATATGAATAATATTTGGGCATCGACAATCGACCAAGCGGATGTGGATATAATGCTTGCGCGATTGAGGAGCGGAGCGGGAATGTTTAGAAATCATATATTTAAGTTTGATTTTTTGAACGATGACTTTTCTAAGTTGCCGAAAGGATTGAAGAAGGTAATTGACGAGAAGCCAGAGAAACTTATTATTTATATAAATCCTCCTTACGCGGAAGCTGGAGACCAAAAACAAGCTACGGGAACTGGAAAAAATAAAACGAAAGTCGCCACATTAGGCAAAGTTTACGAAAAATATAGCGTTGAATTAAATTTAGGACTTTCTATAAGAGAAATTTTTACGCAATTTTTTATTAGGATTTATAAAGAAATTCCAAATTGTATTTTAGCTTCGTTTTCGACTTTAAAGTATGTCAATTCGAGCGGTTTTATAAATTTTAGAGAAGAATTTAAAGCGAAATTTTTAAAAGGTTTTATAGTTCCAGCAAACACTTTTGATAATGTTCGAGGTAATTTTCCAATCGGATTTTTAATTTGGGATACTTCTAAAAAGCAAAAAATAAAAAGCGTTAATGTGGATGTTTTTAATGAAAAAATAGAATTCTTGGGTAAAAAATCATTTTCTTCAAATACCGCTAATAAACAGAAATTAACTATAACTCAATGGATTACAAGCTACGAACCGAAAGGAGAAATTCTTGGATATACGGGCAATAACGGACCCGATTATCAAAATAATAAATTCTTAAAAATTTCAAGTATTCAAACTAAAGTGGCAAGCGGAAATTTAAATAACGCGACAAAATATAAAATAACCGCTACAAATTTAATTCAGATTTCTATTTATCTATCCGTTCGATTATGTATTGATACCACTTGGATAAATAATAGAGACCAATTTTTATATCCTACGCCAAAATGGGAAACGGATAAAGAATTTCAAAACGACTGTTTGGCTTTTACTTTATTTCATGGACAAAATCGTATTACCGCAGGGCAACATGCCCGCAGAAGCGAAGCTGGAGTCAATCATTGGATACCGTTTAGCGAGGCAGAAGTTGGAGCGGCGGAAAGTTTTGATTCGCATTTTATGAAGGAATTTATAGACGGTAAAATAAATCCAAAAGATACGCAAAGGCTTTGCCAACGGTATGCGGAAGCGGAAGCCTCCTTGTTATCGGAAAATGCATCGTTCATTCCTACGCCAACGGCGGGCAGAAGCCTAAAACCGCTTAAATTTTCAAAAGAGGCGAAAGATGTTTTTGAAGCTGGCAAAAAGTTATGGAGACATTATCATCAAACGGGAAGTTATATAAATGTCAATGCATCGTATTATGACATTAGAAAATATTTTCAAGGAACGGACGCAAACGGAAGAATGAATAATAAAAGCATTGACGAAGAATATAATAAACTTATAAAAGATTTGAGAGATAAGATGGATATTTTGGCAAAGAAGATTGAGCCGAAG
>NZ_SJDU01000124.1 GCF_005518285.1 Brachyspira catarrhinii
AATTTGAGGCTTTTTACGAAGGGAAAAAAATTACTTTCGGAAATATGCTCATAGAAGGAATATGGGTTAATCATCCATGCCATACTTTATCTTACAAAATAACTTCCGCGGGTAAAACCGTAGTTTATTTAACGGACCATGAACCTTATAAAAAACGACTGCATGAACAACATCCTTCTTTGGAACATTATAATCATAACGCCGATTTGCTTCATGCGAGACTAATAGATTATGTGAGAGGAGCTGATGTTTTGATAATAGAGGGCGAATATACTAAAAGCGAATATTATAACGGGCATGTAGGCTGGGGACATTCCACTTTGAACGATGCGATTCAAGTTGGACTCGACGCGGGAGTTCCTTATGTTATACTTCATCATCACAATCAAGATAGAACAGATTCGCAAATCAAATTAATTTATAGCAAATTGCTCGCTTTCTTAAAAAAAGAAAATATAGATTTACAACTCGCTTTTGCAAAAGAAGGCTCTTATATAAAAGTATAATTATTTATCCAACCCCAATATTTCCGCGCCGTCATTAGTTATCAAAACCGTATGCTCGAAATGAACTGCTAAAGAATTATCGTCAGTGGAAAGAGTCCATCCGTCTTTTTCTATAGAATATTTATTAGAACCGTTTGTAATCATAAGCTCCAAAGCCAGAACCATATTTGGTTCGAGGACAATATCGTTATTCGGATGATAAAAATTAAAAATGTAGGGCGCTTCATGATATTCGTAGCCAACTCCATGCCCCGTCAACGATTTTACTATATTGTATCCGTATTCATTAACTTTTTTTTCCACATTCTTTCCGTATTCGCTTAATAACGCTTTTGGTTTCAATTTAAATATTCCGTATTCCAATGATTCTTTGCATGCCGAAATTAATCTATAAACTTCTTTATTAACCGAGCCTAAATTTCCTTTTACTACAATCGTTCTTGCGCAGTCGGCGTAATATCCGTTATATTTGACTCCTATATCTATACAGACGGGTTTGCCATGAGCGAGTATTTTTTTTTTAGACGGAATTCCATGCGCTATTTCGTTTCCAATAGATACGCTTGTAGCAAAACCGTATCCAGAAACTTCAAGATTAGCGGGATAACCGTTTTGAGATTTAATATATTTTTCTACTTCTTTATCTATTTTTGACGCTCTTGTCCCAGATTTGCAAAAAGAAAAAGCCAAATCTATTGCATTTTGAGCTATTAACGCCGCTTTTCTTATATTTTCTATAGCTTTATCGTCTTTAACGGAAGGTTTAACAATATCTATAGAATCTTTTATAAACATAAACGCTCTTACTTTTATTTTGTTTTACTTTAAAGATTTTGGAGTGAATAAATAAAGCAATATTACCAAAATTATAGAACCCAAAATTGCCGAAGATAAATTTATTCTTATATATTCTATTATAGTATTGATTCTTGGAATATAATAAGAACCGAGTAAAGCTCCCGCTGTCGCTATTATAAACATCATTACAAATCCGCCGAAAACTTTCAACTGAAGAATATTATAAAATACTAAACTAACTATAAAACCAATCGAAATAAAAGCCAAAACCACAATAACATATTCCATCGATAATCAACCTCTGATTTTAATTTAATTTTAATTTGTAGAAAGTCCTATAAAAAACGATTTCAATTCTCCTTCTTCGTTTTGAATCGGAATAAAAATCATATGATAAATATTTTCTCTATCTTTAATATCGAATTTATCTTTCAACGAATCGGATGAAAACGGGTCGGACACATATAAAGTGCGATTATTTGAAAGTATCTTTTTGAATAATCCTTCGTTTTCGTCTATTTTTAATAATTCTTTAGTTTCTTCGGATAGATTTTGAGATTCGGAAACTCTATAAATTCCGTCTTCGTCTCTATTGAGCATCGCGCAATTTGTTATATCGAGTCCAGATTCTTCTTTTATCCAATCCAAAATTTCGTTCATACTTTTATTTACAAATTTTTTGCCTCTTATCGATTTTAATATATTCTTCCAATAAGCCGTCATATTTTCTCTAACCTTTTCTTCCGCCTCTTTATAATAAACATCTGGAACTTTAGGAACTTCTTCGGGATTGTATAATTCTTCGTCTATTAAATCTTCCTTATCAAAAGTGTCGCTTTCGTCCGCTTTCTTAACAATCTCGCCTTCGTAATCTCCAGTTATGGAATCTAAATCCATTTCGTCTCCGAGCAAGAAATCTTTATTAAGCGAAATATTGAAAGCATCGCTCGAAGAAAAATATTCGTCTTCCTTCCGCGTTATTTCCTCTTCGATAATAGAACCATGACTAATCAAAATATCTTCTTCGTCTTTTATAATATTTTCCATATCGTCTATGCTTTCTATAATATCGTCTTCTTTTTCGTCCAATTTTTCAAGCTCTTCCAAACTGTTATATAATTCTTCCAAATCGTCCAAACTTGTATCGTTAGAATTTTCAGAATTTTCTTCGTTATTTCTATTAGTTATATTATTTTCATTATCTTCTTTTTCGTTTTCTTTATTTTCAATTTTGTTGTCGTCTTCTTCGGAAAAATCTAAATTGTCCAAATCGTCTAAACTTAATTTTTCTTCTTTATTTTCTTTAGCTTCATTATATTCTTTATCTTTTTCGTCTTCGTTATTTTTAGTATCGTTTTCATCATTATTTTTTTCTTCATTATCTTCGTTAAAAATATCTTCAAGATTTATGTCGTTCAAATAATTAATATCGTCTTCGCTTAAAAGTTCAAAATCTTTTTTGCTATCTTCGTCCGTATTAACATTAACGCTGTTTATATTATAGTCTTTTTCCGAATCGTCATAATCGTCTATATCGATTTGACTTTCCTTAATCAATTTATTTCTATCGTATAAAACCGAAATTATCAAAAATATAAAAGACGATGATAAAATTAAAAGCAAAACATATTTTAAATATTTTTGAACAATCGGAACATTAAGCTCCAAAATTCCTATTGAAAAATTTTCTATTTCTTTAACTCTGCCCGAATATAACAAATAAGAAGAATTGTCTATATTAATAGTTTTTGAATCCGATTGCTCCATATATCGAGTTAAAGTGTCTCGAGATACGCTGTTTATATCTATCGCTGGATTATAATAAACGACTCCGTTCGGCAAAACTACAAAATTCAAATTGTAAGAAGTGTTTTCAAAAATCTTTTTAAATACGCTTGCTACAATATAACCGATTCTTATTCCGTTTTCGTTTGTAATAGATTTAATGAAATAAACTCCGTCATAATCTTCGTCAAAATAAGCCAAAGAATTTGAATTTCTATAATTATCAATATTAACGATTTTGCTTTTATCGGGAGAAGAAATAACCGTTTTACCGTCCGACAAATATAAAGCCACCGTATCGAACGCGTAATTTCCGCTTCTAAATATTGATATTATTCTATCTCTTTCCGAAGTGTCGATTCCGTTTATAACTACTCTTTGCAAAAAATCGGCGAACGGATAACTTTCCAATATTTTATTGATTCTTTTATCGTATTCTCCCACTATATTAAGAATACTGTTTTGACAAATTAAGGCGCTTCTGTCCAATTTTTTCGTGTCGACATCGAAAGCGTCTTTTTTTAATCCGAATACAAAAGCGATAAATAGAGCTATTATTATGGCGTTTAATAAAATAGCTATATGTATATAAATATTATTATTTTTATTAAACATAAAATTCCTAATCACTTCCTCATTATAGTTTTAGCGTTCTCTTCCGCCTTACTTATTATGGAAGCGAGCATTTTATCGAAAGCGGCGAATACATCGTCCGCATTATATTTATTTAAATCCGTATTCAATTTTTCATCATTGTTATTAATAATTTCTTTACTAAATCCTTTTTCCGTATTTGCAGAATTTGTTAAAACATTATTATACGAATCGAGAATATCTTTATTTACATTTTCCAATATCTCTTCGTTTATTTTTATATCCGTTTCTCTAATATCGTTTTCATTTTTTTCGTTAATTAATTCTTCAAAATTTTCTTCTTGATACGAAATATTATTAGCAATTTCTTCCATACTATTATCTATTTCTTCCGTTAGAATATCTTCCGTAACGCTTTCTTCAATAATACCTTTAATATTTTCTTTTATTTCGGTTTCTTTGTTTATCTCTTCCATATCGATTTTAATATCTTCTATTATTTCATTCGGTTCGTTTTCTTGTATTAGATTAATATTATTTATAAGATTTATATTGTTAAAATTATCTTCCATATCTTCGTTTTGAATTAAAATTTCAATATTATTTTCTTCTTTTTTATTCTCCATTTTTTCTTCAACTACTACCTTATCCTCATTGCCATTTTCTATTTTTTCTTCGATTTCAGAATCTTTTTTATTAATTTCACTTTTTATATTTGAAACCATATTTAATATTCCTTTTTTAATATTAAATTTTTCTTTTTTATTAAGCTCTTTATATTCTTCGGGTATTTTATAATAAACTTTTTCAACTACTGGCGGCATATCCTCTATGGCATCTGATTTTGGCAACTCGGAGTTTATTATATTTTCGTCTATATAGTCAAGTAATTCTTCTTCGTCATTTTTTACGCTTTGCAAACTCTTCATATAATCTTTATTGCTTTTAATTTGCATAATATATTTGAAGAAACGAACTATACCGTTTAATGCCAATTGAAATAATAATATTAAAAGCGCAGTTAAAGCCAAAACTATAAGCTCGAAATAATTAGGATATTCTTTGCCTATCATAGAAACGGAAAGCGAATCGTTTACGATAAAACTCGGCTGTCTCTTATAATATGCGAATCTGTTTATAACGCTCGAAACTTTTTCTATCGTATTGTCTCCGATAGATTCCCTCACATTATAAATTAAATTTCTCGAATCGCTTACATAGAGTCTCTTATCGGCGACTTGATAATACATCGCAATATCCGATACATAAGAATAATCGTTTCTCGTCGCCACTATCATCTCGCCGAAATTATTTTTTATATATTCCATTATATAAAAAGTATTTTCGTTCGTGGCATTTAAAACCAAAGAGCCTTTTTTAATTATCTCTTTAATTAAGTTATCGTTCAATTCGAGGGGCCAAGATTTATTTTTAGCCAAATATAGATTAAGACGCATTTTACCGTCCGTTCCAAAAACCGTCATTCCTCTTAAATAAGGATTTTCAACCGTCATTTTATAATAATCGTTTTTATATTTTTCAAATTCGTTTTGAAAATAATTTTTATTAGGATTATAGTTTTTTACAATATCTGCCGTTTGATACATGCTATAACCGACATAATCGGAAATCGACTGGCTTATTAAATTAACCTGATATTCGGATACGGTATTTCTTTTTATATTTAGATTAATCGCCGCTTTATCCATCATTTGCATCATCATATCGAGATAATCGTTTATAAAAATCGTCACTCTATTATTGGAAGGCAATATCGTGTTGCTTGCCGCTCTTGCGAACATTGCGATTATAAAGATTATTAAAAAAGATATTATCAAACTTAAAATAGTTTTAATTATTTTCTGCTTTTTATCGTTATTCATAAAGCGCCTTCTCAAAACTTGTAAATTTTAAATGATATTATAATAATTTATCGGTATAAATAACGCTTTTCTTGAAAAATTTTATATATTATAAAAATATAAAAAGGCAAGGCTGTAAAACCTCACCTTTATTATGATAAAATAAAATGATAAATAAAATAGTTAAATTTCAATCGTCAAATTTCTGCCCTATTAAAGTTCCGTTATTGTCAATATAAAGTTCCATCATATTGTTTAGCTTCACTTCAAAAATCGTGAATTGTTTTTCTATCTTTATTATAGCCGCTTGAGGATAAGTTCTTTTAACCGTAGCCATAACATTTTGAGGCAAAATCGAATCGGGCATATTCGTATAGGTTTTAACCTCTTTCCAATCGCCGTTTGGGAAAAAGTCTATTTGAGTTCCGTTAGCCAAATAAACTTCAATATCGTCCCAATCTCTTTCTATATAAGTTACTTCAACATTTGGGAAATGCTGTTTTATAAAGTTTTGAGCGTTTTGAGGAATTG
>NZ_SJDU01000125.1 GCF_005518285.1 Brachyspira catarrhinii
AAACACGATAGCGGCGTCAGAACATACTATAGCTTTAATGCTTGCAATTTCGAGAAATATCGTTCCAGCGTCTCAATCTACAAAAGAAGGAAAATGGAATAGAGATTCTTTTACGGGAATCGAACTTTTTGGAAAAACTTTGGGAGTAATGGGATTTGGAAGAATCGGAAGAAAAGTCGTAAATATAGCTTTGGCAATAGGAATGAAAGTTATAGTTTACGACCCTTTTGCAAACGAGGAAACGGTTATTAAAAAGGGAGCTTTATACGAAACTTCTTTGGATAATTTTTTGCCAGAGTTGGATTATCTTTCGATTCATATACCGAAAACAGCGGACACGATTAATATAATAAATAAAGAAAATATGAATAAAATGAAAAAAGGAGCTATAATAATCAACTGTTCGAGAGGCGGATTGGTTAATGAAAACGATTTGAAAGAGGCTTTGGAAAACGGACAAATTTCGGCGGCGGCTATAGATGTTTACGAAAACGAGCCTAAAATCGAAACCTGCCCTTTGATTCATTATAACGGAAACAATATAATTCTTACTCCTCACCTTGGAGCAAGCACTAAAGAAGCGCAAATTAATGTCGCTTTGGATGTCGCCTCCCAAATAAAAAAAGTTCTTTCGGGCGGTTATACCGACTCTGCCGTTAATATTCCTTCGCTTAATCCCGAAAAATTAGAACCCGTTAAAGATTACATGAAAATTTCGGAAAACGCGGGAGAGATTATAGGACAAATATCAAAAGGAAAAATAAAATCTTTTGAAATAACCGCTTACGGAGAGCTTATAAAATTGGATATAGAGCCTTTGGTAGTCGCCGTGTTGAAAGGCGCTTTATCTTCTATATTCCATGATGTTAATTATGTAAACGCTCCATTTTTGGCGAAACAAAGAGGAATTGAAATAAAAATTATAAAATCGGAAGCTCCTTCGAGTTATACGAGTTTGTTAAAAGTAAAGATGATAACCGATATTGAAGAGAATGATGTTTCGGTTTCTTTAATAGCAAAAAATATTGCAAGAATAGTAAAATTAAACGATTACGATGTCATAATAAAACCAAACGAACATATTCTTATCGTTCCTCATATAAATCAACTCGCTATGGTTGCGAAAGTGGCAAACGCTTTATGCGAAGACAATATTAATATAGGCTCGATGAATGTGTCGCAAAATATCAAAGGAAGCGATATGTCGATAATGGCTATAGATATCGATTCGGATTTAAGCGAAGAAATGTTGGATAAAATATCGAAAATAGACGGAGTTCATAATCCGAAGTATATCAAATTAAATATGTAATTAATTTGAGGAATTTATTTTTAAATGAAATTAGCAGTTTTTGATTTTGACTCCACGCTTATGGACGGAGAAACTTTAGACATAATAGCGAAAGAAACCGATTATTACGAAAAAATAAAAGAAATCACAGAAAAAGGCATGAAAGGAGAATTGGATTTTTTTGAAAGTTTAACTTATCGCGTCAATTTGCTTGAAGGAATGAAATTAAAAAAAGTAAACGAAATATGCGCATCTCTTCCGATTATGAATGGAGCGAAAGAAACGATTGAAGAATTGAAAAAAAAAGATTATAAATGCGTTTGTTTTTCTGGAGGATTCAAAAACGCCACTTCGATATTCGTTCAAAAATTAAAATTGGACGGAGAATTTTCAAATATATTCCATACAAATAATAATATATTAACGGGAAAAGTAGGAGGCGAGATGATGTTTGCAGACAGCAAGGGAAATATGCTTTTAGCCTTGCAAAAATTACTCAATATTTCAAGCGATGACACTCTCGTAGTCGGAGACGGAGCGAACGATTTGAGCATGTTTAAATATGCGAAAAATAGAGTCGCTTTTTGCTCGAAAGAAATTCTAAAAAAAGAAGCGAATATAATAATAGACGAAAAAGATTTAAGACTTATATTAGATAAATTATAATATATAAACCATAATAATAAATAAAATTTAACCCGCAATAAATTTTTTAACATTTGATTATTAAATCTATCGCGGGCTTTATGAAAAATAATAAACTACTTATTTCTATAATACGGTTTATACGAATTTCTGTTTCGATTATTATTGTTATTATATCTTCTGTTATTGTATCCGCCGTTTTTAGAAAATACTTTTACTCTTCTGTATGGAGGCTCGCCATCGCTTTTCGTTTCGACATCCTTATCGTTTTGCAACTCCAAATGTATTATTCTTCTTTCGTAAGGAGACATAGGTTCTAATACCACCGCTCTCCTCGTCTTTTTTGCCTGCTGAGCCGCTTGACGCGCAATATGTTTTAAGGTTTCCTCTCTTCTCTCTCTATATCCGTCAATATCGAGTATTACATGTCTTTCTTCGTCTTCTCCGAAATGTTTGGAAGCGATTAAAGAAACCAAAAACTGCAAAGCCTCTAAAGTGGAGCCTTTTTTTCCTATGAGAACTCCCGAGTCTTCCGTAGAAACATTTATATATATTCTGCTTCCGCTTTCTTCTTTCGCCGTAACTTCGGCGGTTATTCCCATATACTTCAATATGTCCGAAACTATAGATTTGAATTCTCCGAGATTTTCCGATATTTCTTCATAATAAACTCTGATAACCGTAGGAGTTTCTTCGCCTATTCCGAATAAATTTCTTTTTCCTTTTTCCACAACCTCGATTCTAACTTGCTCTTCCGTAAGATTTAACTCTTCCAGCGCTTTGCTTATAGCGTCTTTTTCCGATTTGCCGCTAAATTCTTTTACTAACATTTTTTGCCCTCCTATAAATAATTAATTTAATTTTTTTATTTTCTTTTTTTATTATTTGCATTTCTATTATTTTTTAATTTTTTTTGTTTATTTTTTGTTTTGCCCGATTTATTTTCTTCTTCAATATTATTATCTTCGTTTTTATTTAATAATTTTGCCGTTATAAATTGTTGAGCGACTCCGAATACATTTTGCGCTGTCCAATATAACGCGAGTCCGCTTGCAAAATTATAGAATAGAACAAGCATCATAAGAGGAAATATCGTGGACATCATTTTCATTTGAGTCGCAGCCGAACCCGAAGTTCCCGCGCTTGAAGAAGGCTGAAGTTTCATACTTAAATAGCTCGTTATCGCCATAAGTATCGGAAACAAATTAAAATTAAGCCCTCCCAAAATTGGAACTCCCATAGGAAACACAAACAATTTATCGGGCGAAGACAAATCCGTTATCCATAAAAAAGGCGTATTCCTTAATTCCACCATCGACTGCATCAAATAGAAAAAAGCTATAAGCAGAGGAAAAGGCAAAAGCATAGGCAAACATCCGCCCAGAGGATTAATTTTCTCTTTCTTATATATCGCCATAATTTCCGCGTTCAATTTTTCTGGATTATCTTTATACTGCTCTCTTATTCTCTCTATTTTAGGATTAACAAGCTGCATTCTTCTCATCGATTTATAAGAAGCATGATTTAGAGGATAAGTTATTATTTTAAATAAAAGCGTAAATAATATTATCGCCCAAGCGTAATTTTTAGTGATATTATATAAGCCGTTTAGCATAATATCCAAAATATATGTCAAAGGTCTTAAATTAAGTCCCAAAAAAGATTCCTGAAAAATAGATTCGTAAGATTCTTCGAGATAATATTTTGCAAATAAACCTCTCACTTTAGGTCCCATATAAATCGAATAATTATCGGTAATCGAACTTCCCGCGTTAATATTATGTTTTGTAAGCAGATTTGCCAAATGAAAATCGTTTCTGTATTCGTTTGTAGTTGGACGAGAGAAAGTCATCGTTTCAAAAGTTATATTCGATTGAGGCGGACTCGATATAATAGCAAAATATCTATTGTTTAAGGCAACCCATTTATCTTCGCCTTCGTAAATATTATATCTCATAGCGTTGGTTTTAGAGCCTCTCGAACCAAATATTCTTGAAATTATATTTTCTTTCGTTATATCGCCCGTGAGCAAAATTCTCGATTTTCCGTTTCCTCTTATAAGATATTGCGCTCTTGTAGAATCTTCTCGCACGGAATTTCTATCCGTTCTGTAAGGTCCGATTCCCGTTCCCAAAAAATAGGAATAATACATTGACAAATTTTTATCGCCAATATTTTCGATTGTCACGCTGTTTTTTAATTGATAAGGGTCTTCTCCAAACGCAAAACTTTTCTTTATTCTAACGGGAACATTTTCTATAACCGCATCGGCGATATAATTTATAGTTTCATTGTTAGTTTCGATTATATTATAATTTAGATTTTCTGGGACGGCTATCGAATTTGAAAGATTTTGAAAAGTTAAAGTAAAAGGATAAATGCCGTTATAAACCTGCCCGACCATATCGACTATTTCGTTTGTGGCGTTTTTAGGAATATCCTGTTTATAATAATTTTTCAATTCGTAGGAATATAAAGCGCCGTTTCTTAATTTCGCTATAACATATTCGTTTTCTAAAATTTGAATTTCATTATTTAAATCGTTAGTATCGCTATAATCTATTTTTTGCATACTTGAAGTGTTTAGCGTTATGTTTATATTTTCTTCATTTTCATTATTATTGGTTTCGTTTAATGTCAATGCATTATTCGTATCGGCATTTTGAGAATTTGTCGGTCTCATAAACCTCGATTGATAAAACATATATATAAACAATATTATAGCGGAAAGCCCAATCGCTATAGCCATTCTTTTTCCATCGCTCATAAATCTTTACTTAATCTCCTAAATCTTCAATAATCTTAAATTAAACTAAATCAAAAATCCTAGATTAAAAATAAACCCGCGCTTACTTAAAAAATCAAGGAACGGGGTCGTATATTTTTTTCGCCAAAGGATTGCATCTAATCACTCTCAATATTGCAAGAAAGCTTCCCTTAAAAACTCCGTATTTCATAACCGACTGTTTAGCATATTCGGAACATGAAGGAATATATCTGCAAGAAGGTTTCAAATAAGGCGATATTGATTTTTGATATAAAAAAATTAAAAATAAAATTACTTTTTTAAGCATTATTAAACCTCATTCAAATTTCTTAAACAATTCCAACAAATCCTTTTTGCAATCTTCAAACGAACGGCTGTTTTTTCTCTTTACTATAATAAAATAATCGTAGCCTTTTGGAATTTTGCTTTTTTCCGTTCGGTATATTTCCCGCACGATTCTTTTTTCTCTGTTTCGACTTACCGCGCTCGATTTATTTCTTTTCATGCTAACGGCAAATCTCGAATAAGGACGATTATTTTTTAGTCCCAATATCGTATAAGAGTAATTAATTGATTTTATTAAATCGGCTCTATTTTCAAAAAAAGCGATTATATCGTTTCTTTTTTTAAGTCTTTCCTTATAATATATTTTTGCCAAAACTATAAAATACTTCCGATTATTAACAAAATTCCAAAAACATCCGCAAATAATTTTTACTCGATTAAATTATTCGTCCGCCGCAGTCAATCTATATCTGCCTTTTCTTCTTCTTCGTTTTAAAATATCTCGTCCATGTTTCGTAGCCATTCGTTTAAAAAAACCAAATTTCCTCGCTCGGCGTAACTTACTTGGCTGATAAGTTCGTTTCATTTTTACTCCTTTGTTTTATTTACCTTTTATAAATTATTTTTTATTTTCGTTATAATTGATTAAAAATTAAAAAACAAAATCAATATTCTTTATTCATATTTTATTTGAATTTACATTATATTAAAAAATTTGTCAATATTAAAAAACGGAAAATGCAATTTCACTCTGTTGTAATGACTTGCATTTTTATTATCTATCAGAAGTATACCTGCGAAAACGAATATTTAGAAAATCTGCGACTTGCCAACTGTGGATTGCTTCTATTTACAAAATAAGTCTCACAATGACGATTTTTAATTTTTTAACGATAAAAAATTTTTGATTAAACTATTGACATATTTTTTAATTTATGTTATATTTTACTTAAATTAATTAATTAAAGTTAATTATTATGAATGATTTAATTATGATTAGATACTATAAATTAGCATACTATAATTTCGTTAAGCAAAGCAAAGCAAAGCAAAGC
>NZ_SJDU01000126.1 GCF_005518285.1 Brachyspira catarrhinii
TCGTCTTTTAATAATAAATCAAAATCTACATATCTTTTTTAATTTCGTTTAATTTTGCAATGCAAGTGATTATAGATTTTTTATCGGCTAAATTTGTCGACAGAATAGGCTACAGAATTCCAATCGTATTTGCAAATATTTGCATAAGCGTTGGATTTATATTATTAGGAATTTTGCCTTTTTATATTAATCCTTTCGTTGCGATTTTGATATGTTATTTTCTAAACGCGATGGGCGGAGGATTAACGGAAGTTTTAGTAAGTCCGATAGTAGAAGCGCTTCCAGAAAAACAAAAAGTAAAGGCAATGAATATACTTCATTCTTTTTATTGCTGGGGTTGGATGTTTATAGTAATTTTATCTACCGTTTATTTTAAAATATTTGGAATAGAAAATTGGAGATATTTATCTATACTTTGGGCTATTCTGCCGATAATCTGCTCGATTTTATTTTTGGAAGTCCCAATAAACACTTTGAAATCGGAAGATAGCGAAAATAATTCCGTTTCATTAAGAAAATTATTATCCGTTCGCATAGTTTTGGCTTTTATAATATTAATGATTTGCTCGGGAGCTTCGGAGCATGCGGTAGTTCAATGGGTTTCGTTTTTTGCCGAAGTCGGTTTGAATGTAAATAAAAGCGTTGGAGACATATTCGGAACTTGTATGTTTGCGTTTTTTATGGGAATGGCTAGATTAATTTACGGAATGAAATCGGAAGATATAGATATAAATAAAGGTTTATCGGTAACGGCAATTTTATGCATAATCGGATATATTGTAATCGTATTCAGTCCTTTCGCGTTTTTGTCTTTAATAGGTTGCGCTATTGTTGGACTTTCTGTTGGAATAATGTGGCCATCCGTTTTCAGTCTTGCCTCAAAAACTTACCCGAAAGGAGGAACGGCTATGTTTGCGGTTTTAGCTTTGGCGGGCGATGTGGGATGTTCTATGGGACCGGGAATTGTTGGAATAGTTTCAAATAATAAAACCATAATAAATGCATTTTCTTATATAATTTCAAATAACGATATTACTCAAATAGGATTAAAAGCGGGAATATTTTTCGCTATAATTTTTCCAATTTTGATGTTTACGATTTTATTTGTTTTAAGATTAAGAATGAATAAAAATTAAACTATTGACATATTTTTTATTCATGTTATATTTTATAAAAATTATTAGAGTTGATAAATAATGAATTGTGAAAAAATGATAAATACAAAATACTGTAATTTTGTTAAGCAAAGCAAAGCAAAGCAAAGCAAAGCAAAGCAAAGCTATTATTATATATTTTAACTAATAATTATTTCAAATTTATATTTCAAAAAATATTTTTCGCCCTGTGTGACTGTGTCGTAAATTTAGTTAAATCTTTTTTAACTTTTATTAATTTTGACAACTTATTTGGAATGGAATTTCCATTTGTTTATAAATATTTTAAATTATTTAAAGAGATTTTAAAATGAAAAAAGTATTAATTATTTTATTTTTTGCTTCCGTTTTAATTTACGCTAAAGCCGAAGCTCATATTTTTTATGTCTATTCGGAAGGAGCGGAACAATATGTAGTCGAAGCTGTGGAAAACGCTTTTATGAGAGCGGGACATCAAATTACAAAAGAAAAAAGTTATGTCGACTATTTTGTATCGGTTAGTATGAGCGTGTGGGTAGAAGATAAATTATGGGGATTAAGTAAAGTAGAAAAAGCCAAACTAACGATTACAGTATTAGACCCTCGAACAGAAAATTATATAGGACGAGAAAGTGTTGAAGGTAAAAGCGATAATTTAAACGGATTAGCTGATAAAGTGGTGAAAAATATAAGAAAATATTTGAAAAAATAGAAAATATTAAAGGCACTATATACAAATGTTTATTATAATTTTAAATGAATTATTAAAAATTAAAAATGAGGAGAAAATAAAAATGAAAAAGTATATTGTTTATCTATTTTGCGCTATTTTTATTATAGCGAATATTGAAAAAGTTTTTGCCTATGATTATTATAGTTATGAGGCGGCGCTTTCGGACGCTAAAAAACTATCCGAGCCTTTAATAGCGAAAAAGGAAAGAGAGCTTAATTATCAAAATGTTTCTAAAGAGCAAAAAGAATATCTTTTAGATTGTTATAAAATAGAGGCGATAAGCGAAAAACTTTCAGAGTTAGATTGGACAAAATATTTAAGCATGGAGCATGCAAGATATGTTTATAATTATTACGATATATTGCTAAACAAATATTATAAATTATATAGAAATCTGCTAAATGCCGATGGAAAAAAGGCTTTACAAAAAGAGGAAAGATTATGGCTTAAATTGAGAGACACATATCAAGACGAATATGTAGCGCTTATTTTTAGCTATGCGATTGAACAGCCAATTTTTGAAAGCGCATATCAACAGATAATTTTTGAGCAAAACTTCGAGCAAATATTTGGAATAGATTACAATTCCGCGGCAAAAATAGGAAGCGTAGTTTTGGGTAAATTTTGCCAAGCCGATTTTGTGGCTAAAAGAGCGGAAGAGCTTTTTAATTATTATTGGGATTATAAACAAAGAAGAAGCATTGTAAATAGAGCGGACAGTTATCAAGACGAATGGGGATTATTTGATTACGATGATTTTGAAGTTCCAATATATATACTCAATACGGAAAATAAATTGGATAATATTTATAGGGAATATCAAAGTTCTAAACGAGAGCATTTAAGAACGGTAAACGAATATTCGAGATATTAAAATTTGAATATAAGATTTGACTAATAAAGAATAAATAAATAATTAAAAACAGGAGATTAGAATGAAACTCAAATTTTACGCGTCAATAATTATTTTAGCTTTAAGCTTTAATTTAGCTTTTTCGCAAAATTTCAATTATGTTCCGAATTCTGCAAAAGCGGTTTTGTCGTTTAATATTAATTCCGTTATTAATAAACTCGGTAAAAATTATTCGGAAATCATAAGAGATGTTATAAGAAATTCTGGAGGAAAAGTAGATTATAGCGATGGAAGAAAAATAGAGAATTTTATAAATTCGCTCAATTTGAACGAAGATGTAAGAATTATTTTGCATGGAGTATCTAAAGATTTTAATAATTGGGATGTATCGGCGGTAATTCCTTATAGAAATTTAAGGCAATTAAGAGAAGTCGTGTATGAAATGTTTGAAGGTTCTTATATCAGAAATTATTTTTCGGGCAATATAGAATATTTTGAAATAGACGACACGATGGTAATGGCTATGGGAAATAATGTTTTATGTTTTACTTATAGCGATTCTGGAACTTATGTGGCTTATAGTTATTTGAATGAAATAGTTAGTAATAATAACCCGTTAAGAGATAAAACTTTTTTGGAATTGGAGAAAAAAGTTAACGATATGGCTTTATGGATTGACAGCGATTATATTTATAGAATAGGATTGCTTGAAGAAGATTATAATATGTTTAACAATATGTTTTATAAATCTTCTTACGGCGCTTCTTTAAATTTTAATCAAGGTTATGTAATACTTGAAATAGAGCAGTATTTTCCAAGAAATCCTTTCGGGCAAATAAAAAAGAAAATTAATTCTAAAGTCGCCCAGTTAGTAGACACTTATAATATATTGGGATTCTTTTCGTTTTCTTTCAGTCCGAGAAAATTTAACGAGATAATCAAAAATAATTTTGCCTATACGGAAATAGACAGAGAATTAAGAAGCGAAATTGCAAACGGAATAACTGGATACGATTTTATAGATATGTTTGGCGGAGACTGTTCGGGTATTGTTATAAACGATAACGGACAACCAAATATTATAGTAGCAGCTTCTATAAATAATCAAAATAAATTTATAAATTTTACTTTAGAAAACGATATTGCTATAAGAAAAATAAATAATAACGAATATTGGGGCGAATCGGGAGATTTAAATTTTTATGTCTCGGATTCTACGGCTTATTTTTGCAACTCGGATTTAACTCTTAATAGATTGAGAAATATTTTAAATAATCGCAGTAATTCGGATAATTATTCGAGATTTGCGTTTAATAACGATGTTTCGTTTTTCTTTAATATAGATAAATCTTATAAATTATTTAGAGAAAATAACGAATTTGATATATTAATAAGCGAATTGCATTATATAAGCGGTTCGGTTAATATTGAAAACAATAATAGCGTAAAAACCGTTATGAGATTAAATTTTAAAAATGCTAATCAAAATTCGCTTGCGACTTTAATAGATATTTTAAGCAGAATGAGTTATTGATAAAATTAGTATAATCTAATAAACAAATATTTTTACTTAATTATTATATCGTAAATTATAATTAAAGAATTAAGCGCGGGATGGGTATTGATTAATAATATTCGTTTCGCTTTATATTATTTACAATTATTAAAAATTTTGTCAACTCTATTTTTAATATTTATTCTATAATTACAATAAATAATTATAAATAAAATCTTTTCATTTATTAAAAAACGATTTATAATTATTTTAATAATTTAATTTTTCATTTTGGAGTAAATTTTATGGAAAGTTATACAAAAATAAAAATATCTTTATTGATTTTAATTTTAATATTTTTAATTTTCAAATTAAAAGATTTATTATTAGATTTATTAACTCCAATAAAAGAATTTTTGAAAGCTGCAGAAAATGGAAATTTAAAAAAGATTAAATCGATGCTTAATAAAGAAATAAATACTAAAACTTTGATTAACGCGGTAGATAAAGAAAACAACACGGCGTTAATTTTGGCTTCAAAATTCGGATACCATGAAATAGTAAAAATTTTAATTGACAACGGCGCGGATATCGATGCAAGAAATAATGAAAATTCAACGGCTTTAATCGAAGCTTCAAGTTTTTATTATGAAACGGTTAAAATCCTTATAGAAAACGGCGCTGACATCAACGCTAAAGATTACGAAGGAACTACGCCTTTAATGAACGCGTCAACGGAAGACGATAATTATGAAATATGCAAAACGCTTATAGAGAATGGCGCAGATGTTAATGCCAAAGATTTGCAAGGAGATAACGCTTTAAAATACGCTTCTACTTTTTTGAAATGGGATTTGGCAATTATTAAACTTCTTATAGAGAGCGGAATTGAAATCAATACGCAAAACAAAGACGGATACACGGCTTTAATGGAAGCTACAATTTCGGATAATGCGGAAATCGTCAAAGTTCTTATAGAAAACGGAGCTGATATTAATATTAAAAATAACGATGGAAAAACCGCTTTAGATTATGCCGAAGAAAACGATTATAAGGCTATAATTGAGTTGTTGAAAAATAGTTGAATAAGTAGAATAAATAATATAGTTATTATAAAATATTTAATTTTGACATATTAAAAAACCAAGTCTTTAATCGAACAAATACCTATAAAAACTATCCTTTTTTAAATATAAGGTTTACAAAAATTATATTTAAAGTATGTTTTTATAATAACAATATATTATTACGAATTATTAAATAAAACTTGGGTATGTCTATTTTAAATATTTATTTTTTAAAATATTTTTTACTATTTTATTAGCTAATTTGTCGGGGTTATTTCCACCTTTAACGCTTTCCTCCGCTATTGAATACTGTTTTTGAGTATCCGTTATTGTAATTTTAAGTTCAACTTCTACATTCTCCCATTCTAAAATCCAAAGACTTTCATTTTTTGTATTTGAATTTATTTCGATAATAGCATAATAATCGAAAGAAGTATCTTCGCTATATGCAATTCTATGTCCCGCATTTCTAAAGGCTCTTTTTACCGATTCAACATATTCTATTGCCTCCCTGTTTTCCGAATAAATAAAAAAAGTATGCGCTTCGGCTTTAGCGTAAAGCAAAAGAAGCAAAAAATAAAATAATTAATGATTTTTTCATAAAAGTTTCTCCTTTATTTAATTTTTTTATATTAAATTAATAATTATTAATTTAAATTCCTTTCGTATATGCCTTGCAAGGCTTTAATATTATTATCAACATTATTCATAGTTTTATATTCAACATATAAACAATTTTTATCTTTAATTAAAATC
>NZ_SJDU01000127.1 GCF_005518285.1 Brachyspira catarrhinii
TTGAAACATATTAAAAAATCCTGAAACATATTAAAAAATCCGCTCAAAAAGAACTTATATTAAAACCAGCGGAATTTGAAATAAACGAAAATAAACATGATATTTTTAACGAGGATGCAAACATTCTTATCAAAAAAATCAAAGGAGATATACTTTACCTCGACCCGCCATATAACGCGAGAGAATACGGAGCTAATTATCATTTGCTTAATACGATTGCGCTTTACGATGATTTTACTCCGAAAGGCAAAACGGGATTAAGAGAATATGAAAAATCTAATTGGTGTAAAAAAGATAAAGTTTATAAAGAGTTGGAAAACCTGATAAAAAACGCCGATTTTAAATTTATATTTTTAAGTTATAACGATGAAGGTTTGTTGTCATTAAATCAAATTAAAGAAATTTTTGAAAAATACGGAAAATACGATTTGAAAAATAAAACCTATAAAAGATTCAAAGCGGATAGTAATCGTTTAAGTAAAAAAGACGACACAACGGAATATTTGCATATTTTGATTAAATAATTAAAAATTTATGAATTTTCAATATTGAAATAATATATTTTGCGGTTATAATATTAAAAAATTGTTAAAAGTATAGATAAAGTATGTATATAGAAAATATAAATAGTCCTTTGGATTTGAAAAAATTAAAAAAAGAAGAACTTCCTTTGCTCGCAGCCGAAATAAGAGATTTTATAATAAAAACAGTTTCAAATAATGGAGGGCATTTGGGAAGCAATTTGGGAGTCGTTGATTTAACGATAGTTCTTCATTATTTATTCGATTCTCCAAAAGACGCTTTTATATTCGATGTCGGACATCAAACCTATACTCATAAAATTCTAACGGGAAGAAAAGACAAATTTCACACATTGAGAGCCTACGGAGGAATTTCTGGTTTTCCGAAAAGATGCGAATCGGAACATGATATTGAAGAGACGGGACATGCTTCCACTTCGCTTTCTTTCGCTTACGGAGTGGCAAAAGCTAAAAATATTTTGGTTGGTAGCGGAGAGGTTATAGCTATTATCGGGGACGGCGCTATGACGGGCGGAATGGCTCTCGAGGCTATGAATAATATCGCCCATACAAATACCGATATGATTATAGTTTTGAATAATAATGAAATGTCGATTGGAAAAAATATCGGCGCGATTTCAAAATTTCTAAACGCCACATTAAACGACATCCTAATTCAAGAGGCTTCTTATAAAGTTAAAGATTTGGTTTCCGCTCTTCCATTCGGAGATATTGCAAACGAAATAATAGACAGAGGAAAGGGAGCTATTAGAAGTTTTGTAGCTCCTGGAATCGCTTTTAGAGAATTGGGTTTTAAATATTTCGGACCGGTTGACGGACATAATTACGAAGAGTTAATTTCCACATTTGAAAAAATAAAACAAATAAATGGACCAAGAATAATTCAGGTAAATACGATTAAAGGCAAAGGATACGAAATAGCCGAAAAAAATCCGTCTAAATTTCATGGAATAGCTCCTTTCGATATTGAAACGGGAGAGACAAAATCAAAACCTTCGGGAAAAACTTTTTCTTTTATTGCGGGAGAGAGTATAATTGAAGCGGCTAAAGAAAATAAAAATATCGTGGCAATAACGGCGGCAATGGAATCGGGAACGGGACTTACAGAATTTGCGAAAATTTTTAAAGATAGATTTTTTGATGTTGGAATCGCCGAACAGCATTCGATAACTTTTGCTGTTGGGCTTGCAGAAAGCGGACTAATTCCGTTCGTTTGTTTGTATTCGACTTTTTTGCAAAGAGGATACGACCAAATAATACATGACGCTTGCATAATGAACGCCAATGTTAAATTTATGATTGACAGAGCGGGACTCGTGCCAGAAGACGGAGACACTCATCAGGGAGTTTTCGATATTTCTTTTTTGAGAATAATTCCAAATATAGTAATAATGTCTCCAGTTTTTGAAGAAGATTTTAAGGCTATGGTTAAAAAGTCTATAGAACATAAAGGACCTACCGTTATAAGATATAATAAATCGGCGGTTAGAGAGAACGAAAATAATAAAGAAAATATAATTGCGAGTGATTTTGAAATTGGAAAAGCGCATATTGTGAGAGAAAGCGAGAGTAAAAAAAATTGTATAATAAGCTACGGACAGACATTGATTGATATTGTCGATGCGGTAAACGAAATTAATTTAGACGCTTCGATTTTAAATTTGTCGACTTTGAAACCGCTTGACGAAAAAACTATAATCGATTTTATAAACAAATCGGATAAAATTTTAATAATAGAAGAAAATATTAAAAAAGGCGGAATTGGAAGCGCAATTTTGGAAATCATGGCGGATAACGAAATATTAAAACCCGTCAAAATTCATGCGTTGCCCGATAAATTTTTTGAAGTCGCGACAAGAAATAAATTATTGGAATTATACAAACTCGATAAAAACGGTTTGAAAGAAATAATAAGCGAGTATTTTAATTGAAAATAAGAATAAAAATTTAATTTATTCCCAATCTTTTAACCGCTTCGGAAATATGCTCTATTCCTATAATTTTTATTCCTTCGGCTACTTTTGAAGATTCAATTTCTTTTAAAGCTCTTTTTGAAATATAAACTTCTTTAAGAGAGAATTTTTTCATTTCTTTTATTCTTCTTTCTAAAAATCTAACGGGACGAACTTCCCCCGAAAGCCCAAGCTCGCCGATATAAGCCGTTGTTCTTTGAATTGCAATGCCCGACATACTCGAAGCTATAGCCATCGCCACCGACAAATCGCTTGCCGTTTCCTTTACATTAAGCCCGTTTGCAATATTTAGATAAATATCCTGATTCGACAAATTAAGATGCGCTCGTTTTTCAAGAATAGCTATTATTATTAAAAGTCTATATTGGTCGTATCCTATCGTTAATCTTCTCGGATAACCGAACGCGCTACTTCCGACTAAAGCCTCCTGTTCCACGCAAAAAACTCTGCTTCCTTCTATCACGGGAGTTATGACATTTCCAGCAAAAATCGATTCGTTGATTCCTTTTGTAAACACTCTCGAAGCGTCTTTCACTTCCAAAAGTCCTTTTTCCGTCATTTCAAATATTCCAACCTCGTCAACCGCTCCGTATCTGTTTTTTACGGCTCTTAATATTCTATATATTCCTTTATCGTCTCCTTCAAAATATAAAACGCAGTCGACTATATGCTCGAGTATTTTCGGTCCCGCTATAGTTCCTTCTTTCGTTATATGTCCGACTAAAAAAATCGTTATATTTTTTAATTTTGCCGTTTGCATCAAAGCCCAAGCGCAGTTTTTTATTTGAGCGGGAGAGCCAGCGATACTGTTCGTTGACGGACTATAAATAGTTTGAATAGAATCTATAATAGCAAGTTTAGGTTTTTCTTCCAAAAGAGTATTGACGATATTGTCCGCATTCGACTCGGAAGATATTAAAAAATCGCAATCGTTTATATTTAATCTATCCGCTCTTAATTTAATTTGCTCCAACGATTCTTCGCCCGTAAAATAAAATACTTTTTCTTTTTTGGCTATATTCGAAGCGACTTGTAAGAGTAGGGTAGACTTGCCAATTCCAGGTTCGCCTCCTATTAAAATGACGCTTCCAGATACTATTCCGCCTCCCAAAACTCCGTTAAGTTCGTCTATTTCGGTAGATATTCTAATATTGTCGAAAGTTTTTATTTTTTTTATCGAAGTGAGCGGAGCTTTATCTCCGCTATTATTTTTATTTATATTCTTAACATTAATTTTATTTTCTTCTGGTTCTGTAAAAGGCTTTAAGGTATTCCAAGAATTACAGGACGGGCATTTTCCCATCCAATTAATAGTTGTCTCTCCGCAATTTTCACAGATAAAAATAATGTTATTCTTTTTCGGCATTATTGAATTTCTCAAATATTTTCTTTCTTCGCTTTTTGTCCGAATTCCATAACGCAAGTCCGAATACTATGACAGCTAAAGGAACAATCACTATATTTATAATCCTAACGAATAATTTGAAACTTTCTGGAACTTGATAAGGAGGATTGAATATCGCTCCCTTTCTTCTTATGCTCATGAGTCCGCCGTCTCCCGCCATATAGTCGATTATATTCATTAAGAAAATTTTATTCGCCTGATAAGCGCTGTTTTTTCCCATATCGTAAGAGCCGATTACTATTATTTTTCCATCGCTCGTAGAATTTATTCTATTTATATTCGCTATATTGCCTCGATTATTATTCGTATTGTTATTTGTAATTTCTTTTCCCAAAAACGCGCTTTCCATTCTGCCTTCGGATATCGCCGCAAGAAGTCTTTTTGAAAATCTGCTCGCATCGGAAGGCGCTTCTTCCATAGAGGAAGATATATTTTCCGTTTCAATCCAACTTCTATCGCTCGTATGTAGCAAAGGAGTTATTCTTACGCCTTCAATATTCGTATTAATCAAAACTTCCGAAGACATCGGAGCGATTATTAAACTTATGCTTTTCGTTATGTCGTTTCTGGAATTTACATTTTCCGTAGTTATCATAGGAACATTATAAAATCTTCGTTCGAGTCCCGTTTGCTGATTTCTGTTTCTATAAGCGTTTTCGTCAAATATCATATTCGAGGCTATATATAAACCGTAATTTGTAAGAATATTGTTTAATCTGTTGTCGATTAAAACTAATTGAGGTTCGCCATACACGGGATAAGTGCTTTCCTCTATATTAAAACCGTTGAGCATAAATAAAACGGGTTTTCCGCTCATTATGAATTGGTCTATTTTATATAATTCGCTTTCCGTAAAAGGAGTTCGACTTCCCGCTATTATCAAAGCGTCTATAAACGAAGGAATATTTTCAGTCGTAGTGTCTATGATTTCAAAATTATGATTTGCGTCTATTTCTCCCAAATATTCCGTAAAAAGGTCGTATCTGTTAACCTCTGGCGGATTTCCTCCAAATTCTTGAGGAATATCCAAATAAAAAGGCTCGCCATGTCCCGTTATATAGCCTATATTAGCCTTGATTCCGAGCATACCGTCAATATTTTTTAATATATCGTTTTTAACAGCCGCAAAATCTCCGTATAGAATCGAAGCCGTTGAAAGTTCTTTTATATTGTCTCCGTTTTCCAAAATCAAAGAAAAATAACCGCTTCCAGCTTTTGCGATTAAATTTCCGCTTTCGTCTTTAATATCTTCCCATTCCAATTTTTTTATATTTAATCTATTCAATATTTCTTCCGCTTCTTCGTTATCGCCTGACATATCCAAATTATTGAAAACGACTTTATTCATAAGATTTTGATTCGCTTCGTTTACCGCTTGCATTATGGAATCTGGAACGGAAGTAGCCGCTCCCAAAGGCAAGAGTCCGTAAATTTCTGGAGAGGCGATATAATAAACATTCAAATTATTTTCGAGTCTCCTTAATTTATCGTTTTTGTCGATTAATTTTTTTATAGCCGTGTCGATATTATATTCCAAACCTTCGGTGGATTCTATAAACGGCAAAGTTTCTATAGAATCTCCGTATAAAAATGCGAGTCCCATATACGCGATTCTACTTTGAGCTTGGTCTCTCTCCAATACGCTTATTTGACGAGAGTTTATTCCGTATTGATTTGCAAGAGATTGATTTTTTGAAGCGTCCACAATTTCAAAACTGATATTTTGAGATTTATAACCTTCGAATATATCTCTCACATATTTTTCGTAAGTTGAAAAAGGCGGAGGAAGATTCGGCGTCACAAAAAATTTAACGCTCATAGGCTCTTTTATATTTCTTATGAGAGTTTTACTTTCTCTGCTTAAAGAATAAACTTTATCCCTCGTTAAATCCAAAGAGGGATTGAATTGATTGATAATCAAATTGACTAAAATTATAATTATCAAAACTAAAATAAATGTTATGATTCTGTCTTTTTTCTTTGTCATAATATATTCCATAAAATTAAAATTAGATTGTTATATAATAATATATAATTAATTATAAAACAA
>NZ_SJDU01000128.1 GCF_005518285.1 Brachyspira catarrhinii
GTTTAAAATTAAATAACGAAAAAAACTTTCGCGTTTTTAAAATCCTTTTCGCAGTCTACTTTCGTTATCGTTATAAGATTATTTTTTATTCTCGGGTCCTCGATTTCTTTAAATATAATCGCCGAAAGAAGCTGTTTAATATTTTCGTTAATTCTAAATATTCTATGAGAAGGCATTTATTTTTTTCTATATTTAATTTTAAACTACCGAATTATTTACAGCGGTATTCAAATCGTCAAGTTCGTTTTTCAAAAACACTTTGTCTATATTAACCAAAATAATCATCTGTTCGTTAGCCTTAACGAGTCCCGTTATATATCTATTGTCGATGCCAGAATTTATATCAATATCTTCTTGAATATCGTTTTCGTTAATCGTAAGAACATCGGAAACGGAATCGACAACCAAACCGTATTTTTTATTTCCTATCGCCACAACGACAATAACGCAATTTTCTGGGTCCATAGGAGCGTCAAAATGAAATCTCGCTCTCAAATCTATAACGAGTATTATAGTTCCTCTCAAATTAATTATTCCTTTCAAATAATCGGGGCAGTTTGGAATCGGCGTGGGCTGAATAAAATTAAGTATTTCTTGCACTTTTAATATATCTATTCCGTATAATTCGTTATTTATATTAAACACAAGTATTTGATTTGACATATTTTCTCCTTAAAAACGACAATTATGATTATATTATATAATAAGCATAAGTCAAGTAATTTTATTTTATATTAATTTTTATTTATATTTATCGGAATAATATTTTTTGATTGTATTAAATAAAATTAGAATTTACAATTTTTATTAATAATTAAATAAAAATAAAAAGCCCGCATCGAACGATACGAGCTTAAAACGAACCGGTGACGGGTTTCGAACCCGCGAATGCAGGAATGAAAATCCTGTGTGTTAAACCACTTCACCACACCGGCATTATTTAAGAGGCACAATCAAAAGAACTAAATGAGCCAAGAAAGATTCGAACTTTCGACAACCGCCTTAAAAGGGCGATGCTCTACCGACTGAGCTATTGGCCCGCATTTGTTTTTTAATCAAATGTTTGAATATATTACAATATTAATAAATTTTTGTCAAGCGTTATTTTTATTAATTTTCGTCAATTATTAAAATTATTGCTTTTTTATATCGTTAGATTAAAATATCGGCATAATTTATAATTTTTTACAATATATTTTTGGAATTTTAATGAGCAAAGCCTTAAAACAATCAAAAGCCGTCCTTATAATAGCTTTTATGTATGGAGATTTTGAAGTTTACGAATATGCGTTAAAAGACTCTATAGAAAATTTTGGCTCTATAAAAATTATTAGCGAAGAATATTTATTTTCACATTCGATTTATTATAAAGAAGAAATGGGCGAAAATTTGAGGAAAAGATTCTTGGTTTTTGAAAATATGATTGAAAGAGATTATTTAGTCGAAGCAAAAAAAATCACGGACAAAATAGAAAAAAAATATTTGGACGAAAAAGGAAACAGAAAAATCAATATTGACCCCGCGATACTCACTCTTGAAAATTTTATTTTGGCTACAAATAAAAATTTTACTCATAGAATATATTTGAGAGACGGAGTTTTTGCCGATTTGACTCTGATATATAAAAAGAAAAAAGGCTATACGGAACTCGATTGGACTTACGCCGATTATTCTAGCGAGGAGACAAAATCGTTTTTAAATAGCGTAAGAGATTTATTTTATAATCGTTTAATAGAAAGTTCGCCGTTCGGTAGTAATTGGAAATAATTTTTTTTAATAGTTAAGTAGTTAAAATTATAAAGCCGCCCGTTAGGACGACTTTATAAAATAACAAGGAGAAAAAATTTATGAAAAAAATTATCTATTCGCTTATTTAACCGCTCCAGCTTTTTTAAGTATCTTCACTATGTCTTTATATTCTTTTTCAAAAGCGTAAGCCAAAGCCGTTTTTTTATCTCTATCTCTTATATTAAGAGTGGCGTCCGCATTTACCAAAAGTTTTACTATTTCAATATGTCCTTCTTCCGCAGCCTTACTTAACGCCGTTCTGTTTTTAACATTGCCAACATTTATATTCACTTTCTTATTTAACAAGAGTTCAACTATTTCCGTAAAACCTTTTTCAGCCGCTTCCATCAAAGGAGTTTCGCCAATCATGTTTCTCGTATTGATATTAACGCCCGCCATTATAAGTTCTTTCGCTTTATTAATATCGTTATTTTTCAAAGCTCTCATTAGCAAATCTTGTTCGCTACCAAACAAACTTAATGATAATATAAATGTCGCTATAACTATAAATACTCGTTTCATAACCTTACTAACTCCTTTATCCCTTTAATTTTTTATTAACCTCAATTTATTTTCACTGTCTAAACATAAGATACAAAACTTTGCCGAAAGTGTTGCAAAATTTTTATTTTTAAATTTTTAATTTTAAAAAAACTATTTGACTATAAAAAATTTTTTGTTATATTTACGATTTTTTGATTTTCCCGATTTAAAATTTTGCCGATTAAATTTTTTTAATTAATTTTTATTAGAATTTTTTTCAATTAATTTTAAATTTAATTTTTTAATCGAAAATTATTTGAAGAATTATTTTAAAAATATTTTGGAATTTATTTTTTAAGATTTTTATTTATTTTCTTATAATCGTTTTTATATTTCATTATTTTTTTTAACGCGGTTTTTCTGTCTTTCTTTATTTGGGTCGAAGTTTTTTGAAGACGCTTATTTTCGTTTAATAAAATTATATAAGCCTCGTATCTTTCGTAAGGAATTTTTCCTTCATCCAAAAGTTTAAGAATATAACAATCTGGTTCATGCTGATGCGAGCAGTTTTTGAATTTGCAATTTTTTGAAAGTTCTTCCAAATCCTCGAAAGTTTTTTTTATTCCTCTGTCGTCTTCCCACAAATCCAAATTTCTGAGTCCCGGTGTATCTATAACTACTCCTCCGCCTTCCAAAACCAAAAGTTCTCTGTGCGTTGTCGTGTGCATTCCTTTAAAATCGTATTCTCTCACTTCGCTTGTTTTCATTTTTTCTTTTTTAAGCAAATAATTAATTATTGTCGATTTACCCGAACCAGAAGCTCCGATAAAAACCGAAGATGTATTTTTTTTAATATATTCCAAAAATTTTTTAGCGTTATTTCCCGTCTTTGCATCGTATCCGAATACGATTTCGTTTGGGTAATTTTCTTTTATATTCTTTAATAATTCTTCAAATTCGCTTTTTGGGTAAATGTCGATTTTGCTTATCGCTATAATCGGTTTAATCTCCGAAGTATGAGCGATTGATAAATATCTTGCGATTGCGGACATTGGCATTTCGTTATCCAAAGCGACAATTATAAAAACATAATCTATATTGCTTACGATTGCTTGAATATCGTTTTTTTTGATATTTGCCTTTCTGTATAAAATATTTTTTCTCGTTAAAATCGTATCAATAAAAGCGTTATTATCGGACTTTCTCATCAAAACCCAATCGCCCACAATTGGAAGCTCGCTTTGAACTTCCGATTTATGTCTTATTTTGCCTTTAATTCTTGCCAGAAATTCGCCTTCGTCTGAAAAAAGCGTATAATATCTTTTATTTATTCTTATTACTCTTGCTGGAATCAAATCTTTATTATTTGAATTATTTAAAATTTCCGAAGTCGACTTTTCAAAATATTCGTCAAAACCAATATCTTTTATTTTAAAATCCGTCAAATTTTCCTCTCTTAAATTTTATAAAATTTTATAATATTTTTTTCAATAACTTTATTAAACCTTATTAAATTATATTTGTCAATTTTTCGATAATTTTTATATAGTTTATTTATGTAATAATATAAAATTTTGCTATGGAGCGCATTTTGTGAAAAAATACTTGCCAAATCTTATTTTTATTATATAATAATTATATAATAAAATAAAAGGATAGGAATATATAAGGTAATATATTTTTTATGAAGAAGATAATATTTTTAATTTGTTTATTTGCTTTAAGTTTTTATTCCTGCGCTATAAGAAAGGCTTTATCTCCGACTGGAAATTTGGACGATGAAAAAATTTTTTTTGGGCAGATGGTAAATAACGGTAAGGCGGCGGGCTGGTTTTATGTTCCCTGTAAATTGATAAAAACCACCGACCATTTGGCTATATATCTTCAAACCAAATTCCATAAACAATCTAAACTATCAGAAGAAGAAAGAGATATTAGTCTTTACGCTTTAAATAAACTCGTTCAGGAATTCGATTATTATTATGATGAAATAACGAATATTTATGGCGGGCATACCGATATTGACGCCAATTCAAAAATAATAATTTTATTGATGGATATTAATTTTAACAATAAGGGGAATAAGGTATTAGGATATTTTAATCCTCTGGATATGCATGGCTATAACGAAGGCGAAATTTTATATATGGATTTATCGAGCGCTAATTCGGATATAGACAAATCGATTGGAACTATGATTCATGAGTTTCAACATTTAATAAATTATAGTTATGTAGTAAGCGGAACGAGAAGAGAGATGGATTCTTGGTTAAACGAAGCTCTTTCGGAGTCCACTTCCATTCTTTTTAATAAATCTACGGCGGAAACTCGAATAAAAGAATTTAATAATATAAATTATTATTGTTTCTATACTTGGGATATACCGACTAATGTTAGTAATTATAGCGGTTCAAAGAGTTTTCCTAACGGTTTAGTTAATTATCCTTCCGCTTCAGTCTTTATGAATTGGCTTTATAAGAAAAACGGCTCAAAATCTGATATTTTCAAAAAAATTGCAGATTCTAAAGAAAATACGGATTATAATAAGGTATTAAAGTCGGTTTCTGGAGGCACAACTTGGGATAATTTGTTGCTTGAATGGATATCCGATATCGTTTCAAGTAATGCCGCTAAACCTGACAATGCTACCATAAATACCGCTAATGGAGATATAAATCTGTATCCTGGAGCAATGGTAGTTTGCGATAATTATAGCGGAACGGAAAGCGGCAATATAGTCAAAACAAATAGTAATAATAAAACCATAGTTCTTAATAAAGATACCACTTTAACGGGTTTTACTTCCGTAAAAGCAAGCGTGAGTTCTTCCATGTCTACTGTAAGCAGAGCGAGAAGAAACATTATAGAAGATGAAGAAGCTAAAGAAGAAAGTCAAATTATTAATATTCTTTTGGATAGAAACGGCAATATTAAAAAATATTAATTTTAATTGGAGAAGATATGCGTAATTTATTTATACTACTTTCAATATTTTCTTTTATATTTTTGAATTCATGCAAAGCGTATGTTTACGATTCTTCCGATAATAATTTATATTATGTGGTTAGATATAATTCCGAATCTTCTAAAATCGACAGAATAACCGCAAATTCCGTTTTGAATACCGACAATTTATATGTTTATTCGGAAAGCGGATATAATTATTCTCTTCAAAATGTAAGGCAAGTAGTTCAAAAATTTGAAGAGAATTATATGCAAATGACAAATATATACGGCGCTCATACGGATGTCGACAATAACGGAAAAATTAAGCTTCTCTTTGTGGATATTAACGGCAACAATATCGGTGATTCGGTAGTAATGGGATATTTTTTACCTAACGATTTGATTTACGGAAATGCAAATAACGGGGAAATTTTATACATGGATATTAATCTACTTAATTATAGCCCCGAAGTCATAGCGGGAACGGTTTTGCATGAATTTCAGCATTTAATTAATTTTAATGTAAATTATCTAAAAAATGGACATGAAATGTCGCTTTGGTTAAACGAATGTCTTTCGGAGTCGACTTCAGTTTTATTTGACGACAACATTGTTAAATCTCGAATTAATGAATTTAATAATATAAATTATTATTGTTTCTATACTTGGAATAATCATA
>NZ_SJDU01000129.1 GCF_005518285.1 Brachyspira catarrhinii
TTTTTATATTAAAGAATTCCAAAATCGGATTTACTTTTTCGGACGAGCTAAAAGTTTTCCCGCAGGAATTACATTTATAAAAGTAGGGCGGTTTATTTGGCAACATAAATTACTCCTTAATCAAATATTATTTTTTACTTCTTCAATTCCCGATACGGCTTCTTTATACATTTCTTCGTATTTTTTCTTATCTTTCAATTGATTTTTAAGCTCTTCGGCGTCTTTTTCTATCGAGCTTGAAATATCGCTTATAAGATTGTCAGCCTGTTTGTCTAATTTTGAAACTATTTCGGCGGATTGATTATCCAAAGCTTTTTCTATATCTTTGATTATATCCAAAACGGTTTTTCTCATAGCTTTTTGCATAACTTCTACGGATGTTTCCTCTTTGTCCGATACGGTTTCAATTATAATATTGGTATAATCTTTGTCCAATCTAACGGAACTTATAGATAACGAGCGCAAAACTTTTTTTAACGGCAGAATAATAGAGTTGGCGTCAAAATCTAAATTTGATAAATCGAATACTTCCAAAAGTTTAACGGCTATCTCTTCGCAAAAAGCGTTTATATCGAAAATATCTTTACAAGCGGAATTTATCATTTTTTGAGATTCTTTCATAATCTTATTTATCTGTTCTATGGCGTCTTGAGTGGAAGCGTAAGAGACATTTCTTGTTCTCGTTTCTTGTCTATATCCCCAATCCGTGTCAAAAATTCCGCCAAAAAATCTACCAACTCCTCCAAAGAACCCTTCTTTTTCTACCATAACCGTGTAGTTTTCGGTTTTCTCTCTCTTCTTTACATCGGAATTCATATCTATTATATCTCTGATTTCCGTTAATAAATCTTTGAATTTAACTTTTATCTCATGAGTTTTCTCATCGTAGCAATCGTTTATGCTATCTTTCAATTTTGCCAAATTATTAAGCGAGGATTTAACTTTATCTTCCAAAGTTTTAATATCTCCGTTTGAAAGTTCTTCTTGTTTTCGCTTTACTTCTTCATATAATTCGTTTATCGATTGAGTAAATCTTTCGATAAAGCCAGAATATATATTATTCGAACGTTCTTTAAATATATTTTCTTTTTTAGAAACTATTTCGGGTATAATAGTAGAATTAAATATTTCTATTCCGCTTAATTTTTTATAACTTTCGGCATCGTCTATAAAATGAGGAAAAGCCCTTACGATATTATTTTTTATTCTCTCTTCGTTTTTCGATAATTTGCCATAATGTTTATAAATATCGTAGCATGAAGAACTTATATAATACGGAGGAAAAGCTTTTTCAAATATATCTTTTCTCTTGCTGTTATTTATTCTCGCTTTAAATTGCTCGTTTAAAACGGTTTCCACTCCAGCCTGAGCGGTTTTAATATCGCCGTTATATTTTTGACTTTCGCCAATCAAACCGTTATCAAATTTACTTCCTATAACTTTAACCTCTTTTATTCCCTCTTGCGGAAGCTGTTCCGAAAATAAACTTATATCTTGCGAATCGAAAAACTGACTCGTAGGGCTTAACAAAAATATAACATCGCATTTTCCCAAAAAATCTCTCGTAAGTTGTCCTCTGCTTATAACGGGATCGTTTAGCCCGGGAGTGTCGACTATATCAAAATCTTTTATCGCCTCTATATTCAAAAATATTTCTATATATTTTACTATAGGCATATATTTTCCGTTTACGCCGACATAATCCTCGAGTCTATTTTTAAGGGCTTCTACCGATTCTACATTATCCAAAACCTCAAAATTATCGTTGTTTTCGGAATTTGCCGAATTTTCCAATTTGTTTCTCAATTCTCCTTCGTTTTTCTTGAAATTCTCAAAAATTTCATAAAATGCTTTAGCGCTGTCGCTCAATTCTACCATTCCTAATAATTGGGCGTCCGTTAATTTTACTTCGGGCTTGTTTTTCTTTTTAAGCTCTTCGTTTAATTTTTTTCTTTCGTTTTCAATCGCTCTTTTGCATTCTCTCGCTCCGTTTTCTACTGTTTCAAAGTCTTTTAAAGTGAAAAAATGCACTTTTGCCGATATATTTTCTGAGTATCTTATTTTTGTAAGCGCCGCAGTCATTGGAGTAGCCGCTTTTGGCAAAACATCCTCGCTCTCAAAAAATAAAGTATTCAAAAAAGAAGATTTTCCCGCTTTTACCTGTCCGACTATTCCTATCGTTAGAATTTTATCTTCGCTTTCGAGCCTTTTATAATTTTCCAAATAATTATTAAAGTCGTTTTCAATATCTCCCAATATCGATTTATCCAAAATCTCCAAATAATTTGAAGTTTTTAATTTGTTTTTTAATTCTTCAATTTTTTTGTTATTTTCCATTTTTTTTATACCTCGTTATTTTAAATTTTTATTTTAAATTTTTTCTATGTCTATTATATTCTTCCCTATTTTTAGAATATAAGGAATCGCCCAGCAAATCTAAACATTTATCTTTTGAATTTTCCAAGTCTATTATAAAGTTTTTAATATTTTGCCTATTTTCTTTAACATTTTTTATAGATTCGTCTATTGATTTATTTTTAGCGCCAATTAAAGAAAAAGCGGACTTAATTTTAGTCACATTTAACGCTTCCGTATAAATAGCCAAATCCTCGTCCATATCTTTATAATATTCTACAAACTCGTTAAAGATTTTATTCAAATCTTCCAAGTAATTTCTTTCTATGCTGTTATTTTCGCTTTCAAAGAAATCGAATAATTTTTTCTCGCCTTCTTTAAAGTCTTCGGGATATTTTGAGGAATAAACTACTATATCTTTATAATCTATTCCTCTGCTGTCGAGTTGTATTTTGCTTTCTTCAACTATTCTATCTATATCTTCTTCGCTTTGAATATCAGCCTTATTGAAAACTATTAAAATATCCTTTCCGTTTAATTCTTCTTTTTCAAGGAATTCTAAATCGTTATTTTTAATAGTCCCGTTTTCCATACTCACAACCCAGACGATATTATCCGCTTGAGCTATTCCTTTCATAGCCATATTGCTATCGTCTTCGGTAGCGTCCGTCCCTTGTCCCGTATACCCCGGAGTATCGAGTAAAGCTATATTTTCATATTTTAATTTTTGAGTATGAAGCGAAACATATTTTACCATATTATGAACATCTTTATCGTATTCTTTTGTGAAAGCATGCGTGACAAATTGATACAATTCTTTATCTACTTTCGTCTGCCCGCTGAAACAATTTCTTATATATAAATCGTTATCTTTTTCATATACAACGAAAGTGTTTATCGCCGTAGTCGGCTCTATAGAAGTCGGAAGTATATTGTCCTTCAAAAAAGAATTAATCATACTCGTTTTACCCGAACTAAACTGTCCGCATAAAGCTATTATATTTTTATGATAGAATAACGGAAAATTAATAGCCTCTTCGATTTTCTCCAAAAGCTCGTCAAAATTCTTAAATAATTTTCCGCTCGGCAAATCGTATTCTATGCATTTATTAATCAAATTGTTATATACGCTTCTGATTTTATGAAAAGCTTCTGTAGATTCGTTTTTTTCGGGCTGTTCGGATAGAATATCCAAAACTTTTTTATGTTTCTCTTTCGCTTGCGCAGCTTCCATCAAAACTGCATTTATAGTTTCTTCTTTTTCTTCCAATTTAATATTGGTTTCTTTTAGCTCCGTCTCGACTTTATTATAATCGCTTTCTTTTTTTGAGAGTTTATCTTTATATTCCGCTAATTCAAAGTTAATATTTTTAATATCCGTTTCTTTTTCAAAAACGACTTTATTTAAAATATTTATTTTATTTTTATATTTTCCAACAATAATTATTAATATTATAAGAAATATAAAAATTACTCCCGCGGAAATTATTATTGATATATTCATTTTATTCTCCGTCAATATTAAGTTGCAAAATTAATTTTTCGGTTTTTTCAATATCCGATTTTAATAACTCTAATTTTTCATTAAATTCGTTTTCCGAAATTTCCTTATCTTTTTTAGCCTTTTCCAAAGCTTCTTTTATGCTGTTTTGCTCGATATCAAATTTTTCTCTAACGGCTTTAATGAAAGCGTCCGTTTGTTCCGATATACAACTATCAAGCTTGCCTCTAATTTGCAAAAGAACGCTTGGAATTATATTTCCGAGTATTTGACTCTTTATATTCTCGTTTTGGCTCGCTTCCCTGTTTGATTTTAATAAATTTCCAAAAAATGGAATGAGAGAGGCTATTAAAACACCGACTATAGGAAGGGCTACCGAACTTAATGTAACGGCGGAAGATATAGCTGCGGTTGCGGCTAAAGTTCCAGCTGCGGTGACTCCAGCGGTTGGCAAATACTTTTTCAACATTTCCATAATCACATCCATACCAGCGTCTATTAATTTATTTCCTTCTTCAAGGCTACCGATATTAATAGAATCTATTTGAAGTTCGCCGACTATAGAATTAAAATTAACCTGAAGCCTTCCGTATATCTCCGAAAATAATTCTTTCAAATGTCTATCGGAACTCGAAGCTATAACGGGTCTTACTAATTGGTTTATAGTGTCTCCAAACGAAGAAGAATTTTCTTTCGCTTTCATAACGAGCATATCTACATTTTCGCTTAAAGTATTGGATATATCCGAAATTATGGCGTCCGTAAGCTGATTATTTGCCTTATTTTTTATAAAATACGCTTCTTTTTCGATGCTTTTTTCTATATCTTGAGCCTTCTTTTCCAATTCTCTAATATTTTTGTTTATCTCGCCAATATCAAATCTGTCGTATTTTAATTTGCGGTTTAATTCTTTCAATAAATTTTCTTCCAATATTGATTTCAAATTTGAATATAAACAGTTTTTAGCGATTGCGACTACTTGCATATTTGATAAAATATTTTCAAAATCGGAAATATCCGAATTGAAAACTGACACTTTGCCGACAAATATATCTTTTCCGATAAAATTTAAAATATTTTCTTTTGTGGTTTTAATTATATTTTCAATATCCGCTTCGTCTTTTTGCTCGTATTTTGAAAGTATAAAACCAAAATTAAGACTGTATAAATCAAGCTCTTTTAAGAAATCCAAAAGAGATTTTTTAATCGTTCCGTTTTCAATATCCATTATTATTATGAAATATGAAGCGGAATTTATATAATTCTTTATAGCCTTATTATGCTGTTCGTATCCCGAATCGAGTCCCGGCATATCGACAATTGTAATATATTTCAAATTTGCCAATTTGTTATTATTCAAATGCATGCGAACAAAAGAACAATTTTCGATAGTCAAATCTTTCAATTCGGCTATATTTTTTCTGCTCGACTCGTTTTTATCCGACACGACTTCCAAATATTCGTCCGCATCGTAAACTAATTCGCAAGCAACGGAAGTTTTAGCCTCTATTCCCACAGGCAAATCAATATTCAAATATTTATTTAGAATACTGCTTTTGCCAGCGCTGAATAAACCGATTAGTGGGGCGTTAATCTTAAAATCGCCAACCGTCTTTTGCGCGTCCGAAAGTTTTTTGTTCAAATTATCAAAACCATATCTCGTATTGATATTTGAAGCCTCCTCGATTACCGTTAATGCGTTTTTCTTTACTGATTCTACCGACATAATATATTCTCCTTTAATTTTAATTTTTTTGTATGAAGTAGAAATAATCTATATAAAATTTTTAAATTATATAAATCGCTTATTGAAATTAAATAAGAAAATAAATTTAATAAATTTTTAGAATATTTAATATTTCTAAAATTTTTAAATATTTTTGCCGCCTTTATAAAAGACGATATAAAACAAAGATTAAAAAACGATTTTAAATTAAACCGTAAACAAAATAAAATATTTTCTAAAAAGTTAAATATTAGTATAGTATAGTATAGTATAGTATAGTATAGTATAGTATAGTATAGTATAGTAT
>NZ_SJDU01000013.1 GCF_005518285.1 Brachyspira catarrhinii
ATTTATAAAGTCGAGCAAAACTTTTTCGCCTCCCTTGTCGGTAAAGAAATACCGAATGAAAAAATCGTTAAGCGCGTTAAAAGGTTTTTTATTCATAATAATATTATAACAGAATAATTTTATTTGTCAAAATATTCAATAATAATTTATATTGCATATTTTTTCATTTGCCACTACCCTACTCTATTTTTGTATATGCAAATTTTCAATATCCAAATCAGAATTTAAATTATCAAGATTATTTTTAGCCGTTTCATTGCCCGCGTTTATTTTCAAAGCTTTTTCAAACGATTTTTTAGCTTCCTCGATTTTATTAATATTTGCCAAAACAACGCCGTAATTGTTCAATATAGAACTGTCGTTAATTACTACAATTGCGGGCGAATTGTCAATATCGACTCCCAACTCTTTCAAAAGATAATCGTTCTTGGAATTAATCTCAACGCCTTTATTAAAATCAATTCCTCTTTCAAAAGAATGAAAAGCGTTATAATAATCTTTCAAAAACAGATAAGAATTGCCGAGAAAACGCCAAGTTTCAAAATCGCCATCGCATAATAGAGACGATTTCAAAAGATTTTCCGAAGCTTCTTTATATTTTTCGATTGAATAATATGACATCCCGAGCCATTTATAATTAATCGAACTATTTTGATTAATTTCAACCGCTTTTGATAAATATTCTATCGCCTTGTCAAAATCGCATGTTTTATAATAAGTATTTCCCAGCCAATAATAATGATTGTCGTTTTCGGGATTTAATTCGATGGTTTTGTTAAACGATTCAATCGATTCTTTATACTGTCCGCTTTTGTTATATGAAATGCCGAGCCAATACCAATTGCCGACATCCTCGGAATTTAATTCGTTGGCTTTAAGCAAGGCTTCAATCGACTTTTCAAATTGTCCGTTTTTATTGTAAGAAATTCCAAGCCATTGCCAATTAAGATGATTTGAATTGTTTAATTCTACAGCTTTCAAAAAATTCTCTGCCGATTCTTTATATTGATTATTTTCAAAATAAGCTTTACCTAATAAAAAATAATTCGTAAAATCTTCCGTAGAATTTTTAGCGTCTATTTCAATTGCTTTAACTAAAGAATTTATCGCATCTTCATAATTTCCAATTTGTAGATAAGAACCGCCCAACCACTGCCAATTTTTACTATCGTTTGGGTTTAATTCGATTGCCTTTAATAAAGATTCTACGGCTTTTTCATGTTGATTGCTTTCATAATAAGAACAGCCGAGCCATTGCCAAATTTTGCTATCGTCAGGGTTTAATTCTACAGCTTTTAGTAAATATTTTATAGCTTCTTCATATTTTCCGATTTCAAAATAGGAATAACCAACGCCTCCCAAATTTTCAGGGTTATTAATATCAAAACCGATATTTTTTAATAATTCCTCAATATATTTTTTATATTCTTCGTTTTCGTTTAATATCATAGCCCTTAAAAAAGCTTTCACGCCGTTTTGAAATTGTTTCGTTTCAAAGAAAATACTTCCCAAAAGTTGCCAATTAAGATAATTATTTTTGTTTATTTCAATAGCTTTAGAACATAGATTTATAGAATTTTCATATTCCCCAATTTGAAGATACGAATTTCCAATTTCTCTTAATAAATATTCTATATCGTATTTAACTTTTTCATTTGGATTTAATTCTAAAGATTTAAATAAAGATTCCACAGCTTGTTTATATTGAAAACTTTCATAATAAGAAGCTCCCAACCAAAACCAAGCCACAAAATCATTGGATTTTAATTTTATCGATTTTAATAAATTTTCTATCGCCTCTTTATACTCTTTATTTTTACAATAAGAAATTCCAAGCCAACCAAAATAATTATATTCGTTTTTATTTAATTCAATCGCTTTTATAAAACATTTTATAGCGTCCGCATGCCGTTTGTCTTTATTATATAAATGTCCTGCAACATCATAAATTTTCTCTTCACTTATATTAAATAACGATTTGAGAGTTTCTTTATATTCGTTATTAGAATTAAATTCTATAGCTTCGACATAACATTTAATTGCATGCTCAAATTGTTTATTTTTATGATACGACATAATTAACCAATACCAATTACTATCGTCTTCTTTATTTAGTTCTAACGCTCTTTTAAGAGCTTTTATAGCATGTTTATATTGTCCGATTTCGTAATATGCGTTTCCTAACCAATTATAATTAGGATAATAATCAGAATTTAATTCTATAGATTTAAAAAAACTTTTTATAGCTTCTCTATACTCGCCAATTTCGGTATAATTGCAACCGAGCCAATGCCAATTAAGATAATTATTTTTGTTTATTTCAATCGCTTTTAATAACGATTCTATGGCTTTATCGTATTGATTATTTTTAAAATATGATATTCCTAACGAATTCCAATTTTTTACGCTATCAACATAAAAATCTATATCGCTTAATAATGATTTTGTATATTCTTTAATATTATTATTTAATTCAAAAGACTTTAGTAAAAATTCTATTACATCCTCTTTATAGTATTCTTTTTTATCGCTATCGTTATATAAATTTTTTAAAATATCTAAATTAATATCTGGAAACTTTAATTCTATATTTCTTGTAAACGCCTCTATAGATTTTTTATATTCCATAGTGTAAAAGTAAGAAATTCCTAATCCATACCAACTATTTTCAGAATTATGATTTAATTTAATTGACTTTAATAGAGAATTTATAGCTTCTATATGTTGTCCATTTAAAGCGTAAGAACTTCCTAACCAATGATAATTAAGTTCATCGTTAGGATTCAATTCGATAGCTTTTAATAATGCTTCTATTGATTTTTTATATTGTCCGATTTTATTATATGAATGTCCTAACCAGTGCCAATTAAGAAAATCATTGGGTTTTAATTCTATGGCTTTTTTAAGTGTTTTTATAGCTTCTCTGTATTGCTTATTATCGTCATATAAACAACCCAACCAATATAAATTCTTTGCATTATTTGGTTCTAATTTTACCGCTTTTTTAAAAGATTTTATAGATTTTTTATATTCTTTATTCTCATAATATGAACGTCCTAAATAATATAAACACTCCGCATTATTAGGATTTAATTTAAGAAATTGAGAAAGTATTTTTATAGCTTCTTTATATTCTTTATTTTTACAATGAACCTTGCCAATATAAAGTAAATTATGTTTTTTATTATTAGCTTTATTAATTTTATTTTTATTAGTTTTTGGCATTTTATCACCTCGAGGTTTTACTATTTTTTATTATAATATATTTTATATCTTAATTGCAAGCGCAAAATTTTGTAGATTGATAAAGTAAAGTTGCGGTTATAAACTTTTCTGTAATTAATAAATATTTTTTGAAACTTATATAAATGTAGAATTAGTATTATTTTAACTATTAATTTTTCTAATTTAAGTAAAAATTATTAAAATTTAGTGTAAAAATATTTGATATACAATTAAAAGTATGATAAAATAAAAATATAAAGACAATAAATAAAAATTAGAGTATGAAACTTTTTTTAAAGTTATTCGTCTAATATATGAAATAAGAAAAAATTATATTGATATTTTTAATTTGAAGTTTATAATCTTTCTCTATTAATAAAAATTATAAACTATCCTTAAACTAAAAAAATAAAATTAACGGAGTTTATTGTGAAATTTATTTTATTTTTGTTTCTAATTTTGAATATGGTTTTATATTCTCAAGATATTGAAGAAAACACAAACGAAACTAATCAAGATGTAGAAAATAATGAAAATACGAATAATATTAAAGTTCGTCTAAATTTGGAAGACGCCTTGAAAATAGCTTCCGATAACGATAAAACTTTGAAAATGGCGGAATACGATGTAAAAATCGCTCAAGCTCAAAAAGACGGTTCGTTTTCCGATTTATTTTTGCCTTCTCTTACTGTAAGCGGAAGTCTTAATTTGGGCGAAACGGATGCATGGAGCGACAATAGAAATTTAGCTTTGACTAATTGGGGCGACACTTTAAGCGCGAGAGCCACATTGTCAAAAACGCTTTTTGCGGGATTTAGAAATTGGAATACCGATAAAGCGAACGAAGTAAATTTGAAAATGAAAAAAGAAGCTTATTACGATAATGTAAAAAATGTAGATTTGAATACAAAACTTGCATTTTACAACACCTTTATCGCTCAGGAAAATTATAGAGTTTATTTGCAATCGCAATTAAATTATAGCAATAGAATGAATTATAATTATATTCAATATAGAAACGGGCAAGTTTCGGAATACGAATATTTGAATTCGAGAGTTCAATACGAAAATACAAAACCCCAAGTTATAAATTTAAGCAATCAATATCAAAGTTTGAAATTGACTTTTATCAGACAAATTGGACTTACCAATGTTGCGGACGAAGTGGAACTTATGGGAAATATTTTGGACGCTACGAATATAACGGTTCCCGATATGGCTTACGATGATTTGCTTACTATTATAATGAATAATAATATCGAATTAAGCAATATGGAAAATAATTTGCAAATGCTCGAATATAATAAAAAAGTTGCAAAAAGCTATTTGTGGCCCACTCTAACGGGAAGCGCATCGGTCGGAGTAAGCACTGGAAATAAATTGAGAAATAATATGGGCAAAAACGGTCAATTTAATTGGGGAGTCGATTTTACTTTAAGTTATAATTTGGATTCTCTTCTTCCTTTTTCTTCTACGGCAAAATCGGCGGAACAGATAGATTTGAGCATAAAGCAAATGGAAGTGAATTATAATCAACTGCGCGACACAATAGAAGTGAGCAGCAGAGATTTAATTTCAACCGCTCGCTCTCAATCTGAAAATTTACAATCGCAGGCGGAAAATGCGAGAACGGCGGCATACGCTTTACAGATGGCGGAAAGGCAGTATAGAGGCGGAAGTATTTCGATGCTCGAAGTTAATGACGCGGAAATAAATTATTTGAACGCGCAACTTTCGTATTTGCAAGCTATTTACGAATATTTATCAAGTTCTCTTCAAGTTCTTAAACTTTTGGGAATTTAGATTTGAATATATGTTAAAAAACTAGGAGATTAAAAATTATGAATTTAAAAATTGGTAAGGAAAATAAAAAAAATAAAATCGGTTTTGCTTTTTTAATTTTATTAATATCGTTTATATCATGTAATAAGCAAGAAAATTTACAAAGAAAAGAAAATCCGATAAGCGTTTTGGTTGCCGCTCCTATAAAACAGAATCTAAACGAATATTTGGATTTGTCGGCGGAAATTAAGGCGATTAAAGAGGTGGAAATATCTTCCGATGTTCCGGGAAAAATAGCGAATATACTTAAATACGAGGGAAGTTTCGTTAGAAAAGGAGAAACTATAGCCTTAATAGACAGATTCGTCATAGGTGCAAATTACGCTTATGCTCCCGCAAGAACTCCAATCGCTGGATATGTCACCACTACCTATATGGCTGTAGGCGCATCAATTGCAGCTTCCACTCCAATCGCAAATGTGGCGGATATTAGTCAGTTGGAAGTCGAGATACAAGTTCCAGAAAGGTCAATTACGGGAGTAGAATTAGGACAAACGGTATATATAAGAGTTCCATCCTCTCCAAATAAAGAAATCGAAGCTAAAATAACGAAAAGAGATTATGCCGTCAATCCTTCCACAAGAACTTTAATGGTTAAGGCTTTGATAGACAATAAGGACAGTTTGCTTTTGCCCGGCATGTTTTCGGATGTTTCAATATTGTTAAATTCTGCGGATAATGTATTCGTTATTCCAAACAGTTCGGTATTCAGCGATGATACGGGTAAAAATTATATATTTGTCGTAAAAGAAGACAGCGCCGTTCCAAGAGACGGAAATATTAGCGATAATGCCGATTCGCAATATAGAGCTTATACGAGAGAAGTAAATATATTATTCACCTCAAAAGATAAAGTGGCTTTAAGTAGCGGACTCGAAGAGGGAGAGGAAGTCGTTATGTTCGGAAGAGAATTTTTAAAAGACGGCTCGCTTATTAATAGAATAGAAAACGACCCGACTATTTTGGAATATATAACTCCGACAGCGGATAGCATAGCCGAAAATACGATAAACAATACTAATAATTTGACCGCGACTAATAATATTACGATTTCTACAGCAAATACGAATAATAGAATAAGTAGCGGAACGGTAAGGCAGACAAATTTAAGACCTATAAATACAAATCAAGTAAGAACTAACGCTATTCAAACTCCGCTTATTCAAAACACGAATAATAATTTAACTACAAATAATAATTTAACTACAAACACAAATGCGGTTAATAATTCCAATTCGCCGAAAACGGAAATAATGGAAGGAACGAATACAAATAATATAAATACTAATAACGCCAATAATGAAAGTAATGAAATTTATTCGGTAGGCGGTTAATAGTTTGGGTTTAAGGTTTATATTTAAGAGAATTACAGGAGAAATAATTAATGAGAAGTTTTATTGAATTAGTAGTAAAGAAACCAGTCGCCGTTTGTATGGGAATATTAGCCGTAGTCATTTTGGGAGCGGTAAGTTTACTTAGGCTGCCAGTCGACTTTTTGCCCGATATGGAACTTCCTTATATAAGCGTGAGAACGACTTACGATAACGCGGGTCCCGAAGAGGTTGAAAAATCGGTTACAAGATTGATTGAAAGCGCGGTTTCTGGAATAAATAATGTAAAAACCATCACATCTTCTTCTCAAGAGGAAATGTCGAGCGTTTTTATAGAATTTAATTGGGGAAGCGATTTGGCAAGCGCAACAGCCGATATTAGAGAAGCTCTCGATAGAATAAGAAGCTCTTTACCTGACGATGCCGATAGTCCCGCGGTTTATAAGTTTTCCACCGACAGTATTCCCGTTATGGCTATAGCTTTTTACGGAACGGAAAATTTATCCGCTTTATACGATTTGGTAGACAATCAAATATTAAACAGAATAAAGCAAGTCGGCGGAGTCGCGATGGCTGAAATTTGGGGAGGACTTAAAACTCAAATAAAAGTCGATGTCGATATGAATAGACTTCAAGCTTACGGACTCGATATTAATACGATTGTGTCCACGCTTGCTCGCGAAAATCAAAACTTGGCGGGAGGACAAACTTACGAAGGAGTTTATAAATATACTTTAAGAACAACGGGAGAATTTAAAACGGTAAGCGATATTGGAACGGTTGTTGTAGCCTTAAAAGAAAATAATACTCCTATAAGATTGAGAGAGATAGCGAATATTTACGAAGGCTACGATGAGGATATGGATATAATCAAAGTGAACGGAACGCCCGCGGTCTCTGTTTCTATAAATAAAGAATCGGGAGCGAATACGGTTGGAGTTTCCGATTCGATAAAAAAACAGCTTGACAATTTGAATTTGCCAGAAGGAATAAAATACGAAATTATTTTCAATACCGCCGATACGGTTAATGATTCGATTGCGGGAGTATTGGAAGCCGCTTGGCAGGGCGGACTTTTTGCCGTAATAATTCTTATGATTTATTTATGGAAAGTTAGAACCGTATTGATAATCGCAATATCGATTCCAATGTCTATAATTGTGACTTTTACTTTAATGTATTTTATGGATATTACTTTGAATATAGTTTCGCTTTCTGGACTCGTTTTGGGAATAGGAATGATGGTAGACAATTCGATAGTCGTTTTGGAAAATATATTTTTCTATAGAAATAGCGGATACGGAAAATATTCCGCCGCAATAGACGGAACATATACGGTAGCGCTCGCAATATCGGCGTCAACTCTAACTACAATAGCCGTGTTCTTGCCTTTCTTATTCGTAGAAGGAATGACGGGACAGATGTTTAGAGATTTATGTATAACGGTTACGGTTTCTTTGCTCGCTTCTTTGGCTGTCGCTTTGACAATAGTCCCTATGCTTGGAGCGAGGCTTATAACGAGTAAAAAATCAAAAAGATTAGCGCCGTTTGAAGATTTTTTCAATAAATATTTTCATTCAAAAGTTAATCTTATTTATGAAAAATTACTTACTTATTCGGTTCGTCATAAAAATAGAGTTTTAATCCCAGCCATAAGCATAGTATTGGCAATTATAGCTATAGGACTTATATTTATAGGTAAGGAAGGTTTTCCAGAAGCGGATGAAGGACAATTTAGAGCGAATGTTAGAATGCCTGTGGGAACGAGAATGGAGCAGACGGGTTCTTTCATTGATAGAATGGAAAACGATATTAAAGAAATAGTTGGCGAAGATATGGAAAGAATACAGACGAGAGTTCGCTACGGTTCTTCGGCAAATAGAGGAGAGTTGAGAGTTCGATTAAGAGATAAAGAAGAAGGAAGAAAAACGGAAACGGAAGAATATGTCGAACTTGTTAGAAACAGACTTTCAAGCTATCCCGCTCAAATCAATGTAGACGCTATAAGCACGACTATGGGCGGAGGCGGAGGAAGCGATTCGAGTGGAATCGATATTGAAATAATCGGAGAAGATTTGGAGAGAGCGGGAGATTTGGCGAATAATATTATAGCGGCTTTAAGCGATGTTCAAGGCTTGAGAGATATTCGCTTACGAAGAGACGATTCGAGCCCAGAGCTTAATATATCTATTAATAGAGATTTGGCTTCAAAAATGGGATTAAATATCAGCACGGTTGCCAATTCGATTAAAACGAGTTTCGGAGGCACTACGGCGACAAGAATGACTCCAGAAGGTTCGGCAAATACGGATATAGATGTTCAAGTTCAATTAAACGAAAGAGACAGAATAAATATTGACGATGTTAGAAGAATGCTTATTCCGACTTCGGCGGGCATGGTTCCAGTGTCTTCGATTGCGAGCATAGATAAAACTTTCGGACCTACGGTAATAGACAGAAAAGACGACAGCAGAATAACTACGGTAACGGCTTCTGGATACGGACGCCCTATGAATCAGATTATGGCGGATGTTCAATCGGCTATCAATACAAAAGTATATATACCCGCGGGATTTTCTATAAATTATTCGGGCGATTACGAGGATATGCAAGAAGCTTTCGGACAACTTTTACAGGCGGTAATTTTGGCTTTGGTTTTGGTTTACGCGGTTATGGCAACTCAATTCGAATCGTATATCGCGCCTTTCGTTATAGCTTTGGCGATTCCTTTCGGTTTTGCTGGTTCTCTTATTTTACTTTTCATAGGAGGCGAAACTTTAAGCGTTTATAGCGGAATAGGAATAATAGTTTTAATCGGAGTTGTCGTAAATAACGGAATAGTTTTAATCGATTATATGAATCAATTAATGCAAGAGAAAAAAATAAACGGAGACGAATCGGCTTTAATTGCTGGACCGAGAAGATTGCGCCCCGTTTTAATGACTTCTTTAACCACAATATTGGGACTTCTTCCTATGGCTATGAGTAGCGGAAGCGGAAACGAAATGTATAGACCTTTGGCTTTGGCTTTACTCGGCGGACTTACGATTTCTACAATGTTTACTTTGGTTATAGTTCCTACCGTTTATGCGGCTATAAGAAATAGAATTCCGTTAAAAGATTATACGGCTAAAGATATTGAAAGTATCGAAAAAAACGACAATATTGAAGATGCTTTGGGAACTACGGAAAAATAAATTTATTATAATAAATTAAAAATATTATTATATAAAATATTATTTTCATTAATAACTAAAATAAATAATTCAGATAGTAATCTTTATATAATTTAAAGATTACTATTTGAAAAAATTAAAAATCTATTATATAATTTAACCTCGATAAAACATAAACAAAAAACAGGAGTAATAATTTATGCTCGATTATGTTATAAGAAGATTATTAGTATCCGTTTTGACTCTATTCGTTATAGTGACGATAACTTTCTTTTTGATGCATACCGTCCCAGGCGGACCTTTCGTTGGGGAAAAACCTTTGAGTCAAGTCGCTTTGGATAATTTGAATAGAAAATACGGACTCGACAAACCTTTAATAGTGCAATACGGAAATTATCTTAAAAACGCTATTAAAGGAGATTTGGGAACTTCGCTTACAAAAATTGGGCAATCGGTTTCTGGAACTATAAAGAGAGCTTTTCCCGTTTCGTTTAGACTCGGAATTTTCAGTATGTTTATATCCACTACAATAGGAGTTTTATTCGGAATAATCGCAGCTTTAAGACATGGAAAAACTATAGACAGAGTAGTAATGGTTGCCGCGACTTTGGGAATCGCCGTTCCAAGTTTCGTTGTCGCCACAGTTTCTATTATTATATTTTCCGTTCAATTAAGGCTTCTTCCCGCTTACGGTTTCGATTCTTTTGCTCAATATATAATGCCGGGATTCGCTTTAAGTTTTAGTTCTTTAAGTTTTATGGCAAGATTAATGAGAAGTTCGATGCTCGATGTGATTCATCAAGATTATATTAAAACGGCGAGAGCAAAGGGAGTTAGAAGAGGATTTATAATATTCAAACATGCCTTAAGAAACGCTATTATACCGATTGTCACTTATATCGGACCGTTATCTGCGGGAATACTCACGGGTTCTTTTGTTGTTGAAAAAATATTTAATATTCCGGGCTTGGGAAGATATTTTGTAGAAAGTATCACTCAAAGAGATTATCCTACTATACTTGGAGTGACAATATTTTACGGAGCGTTTTTAATCGCTATGAATTTTTTAGTCGATTTGTCTTACGGAATAATAGACCCGAGAATCAAGATACAGGAATAATTGATTTTAAGGTTTTAAAATTTTAATTTTAGAAGGTAATAAAAATGGAAATATTGGATAAATCTTTATTTGAAAAAGCTACCGAAGAAGAAAAAGCGGCGGCGGAAGTTCAAAGAGAAAGCGTAACCTATTGGCAGGACGCTTATAGAAGATTCAAAAAAAATAAAGTTGCCTTGATTTCTATAATAATAATCGGAGTCATAGCCGTTTTGTCAATCTTCATTCCTATTTTTTCGGAATACGGATACGCTCAAATAAACAGAGGAGTAGAAAACAGTTTGCCGACTTTTGAACATCCATTTGGAACGGACACTTTGGGAAGAGATTTGCTCGTCAGATGCATGATAGGAGCGAGAATCTCTCTTTTAATCGGGATAGTTTCGGCTACATTAGTCGTTATAATCGGAATAGTTTACGGTTCGGTTTCGGGTTATTTCGGCGGAATGCTCGACAATATTATGATGCGGATAGTCGACATAATAAGCGCCGTTCCTACCCTATTGGTTGTAGTTTTGCTTTCGGTTGTCCTAAAAGCTCCGATGGACAGATTATTTTTACAAAACGAATCTTTAAGGGCAATCGGACTTTTGGGACCTGGTTTATTCAGCATATTTATAGTAATTTCTTTGTTATATTGGACGAATATGGCAAGAATGACGAGAGGGCAGATTTTGGCTTTGAAAGGACAGGAATTTATAACGGCGGCGAGGGCTTTGGGAACTCCCCACAGAAGAATAATATTTAAACATTTGATTCCAAACGCTATGGGAGCGATTATAGTTTCGGCTATGGTTCAAATTCCTAACGCGATATTTGTAGAAGCGTTTTTAAGTTTTTTGGGACTCGGAGTAAGCGCGCCTATGGTTTCGCTCGGCTCTCTCACTTCAAACGCCGTAAGCGGAGTTTATTCGTATCCTTATCAATTATTGTTTCCAGCGGCTTTGATTAGCGTTATAATTTTATGTTTTAATTTGGCGGGAGACGGTTTGAGGGACGCTTTGGACCCAAGAATGAAGAATAGATAATTTATAAACGAAGGTAATTAAATGAGCGATAATTTAAATAGTTTGCTTGAAGTTAAAAATTTAAGCGTGTCTTTTTTTACTCCATCGGGAGAGGTTAAAGCGGTTAATAATATATCTTATAAACTCGATAAATCAAAAGTATTGGGAATTGTCGGAGAATCTGGCTCTGGGAAAAGCGTTTCGGCGTATTCTATAATGGGACTCATAGACGAGCCTGGAAAAATCACAAACGGCGAGATATTATTCGAGGGAAAAGACTTAATAAATCTTTCGGAACATGAAAAAAGAAAAATCAGAGGAGATAAAATTTCGATGATATTTCAAGACCCAATGACATGCCTAAATCCCGTATATACTATAGGCAATCAATTAATGGAAGCTTTGACTACTCATCAAAAAATTAGCAAAACTGCCGCGGTAAATAGAATCGAAGAACTTTTAACTTTAGTTGGAATAAACGAGCCTAAAAGAAGAATGCGACAATATCCTCATGAACTTTCGGGAGGAATGCGTCAGAGAGTTATGATAGCGATGGCTTTGGCGGGCGACCCTCAAATACTTATAGCGGACGAACCGACTACGGCTCTCGATGTTACAATTCAAGCGCAGATACTCGAACTTATAAAAGATATACAGAAAAAAATTCAAATGGCTGTTATTTTGATTACGCATGATTTTGGAATTGTGGCGGATATGGCGGACGATATTATAGTCATGTATGGAGGCGGAATAGTAGAGAGAGGAACGGTTTTCGATATTTTCGAGCGTCCGAAACATCCTTATACTTTGGGACTTTTGAAATCGCTTCCGAGAATAGATATTAAGCAGGATAGATTGATTCCAATTGAAGGAACGCCGATAGATTTACTAAACATGAAAGCGGGATGTCCTTTCAGCACGAGATGCGAGGAATGCATGAAAGTTTGCATCGACAATAAACCTCCTATAGTTCAATTTGAGGAAGGGCATTTTTCGGCATGCTGGCTTCATCAAATGCCAAAATAAAAAATGTAAAAATTAAATTAAAATAATGAAAAAATAAAAGCGAGTATTTAATGGAAAATTTAACAAAACCTTTAATAGAAGTTCAAGACTTGAAACAGCATTTTAAGATAAAGGGCGGACTCTTCGGCAGAGCTACTCAAACCGTAAAAGCCGTTGACGGAGTTTCGTTTAATATATACAGAGGAGAAACTTTCGGATTGGTTGGAGAATCGGGAAGCGGTAAAACGACTTTGGGAAGAACATTGCTTCATCTTTACAATCCAACGAGCGGAAAAATATTTTTTGACGGAGAAGAAATAAGTAAAGAAAATTATAGAAATTACGCTAAAAAAATGCAAATAATTTTTCAAGACCCTTACGCCTCTTTGAATCCTCGAATGACGGTTGAAGATATAATCGGAGAAGCTTTGGATGTTCATAAATTATATTCCACCAAAAAAGAAAGAAGAGACAAAATAATAGAACTTCTTAAACTTGTGGGATTAAACGCGGAGCAAGCGCAGAGATATCCGCATGAATTTTCTGGAGGACAGAGACAGAGAATAGGAATAGCGAGAGCTTTGGCGGTTAGCCCAGAATTTATAGTTTGCGATGAACCCGTTTCGGCGTTGGATGTTTCAATTCAAGCGCAGATTATAAATATGCTTTACGATATGCAGCAGGAAATGAAATTGACTTATCTTTTTATAGCGCATGATTTGGCGGTTGTTCGTCAGTTGTCTAAAAGAATAGCCGTTATGTATTTGGGAAATGTCGTGGAACTTACCGACAGCGAGTCTCTATATACTCATTCGCTTCATCCTTATACGCAGTCTTTGATTTCGGCGATTCCGATTTCAGAACCTTCGGTTGCGAAAACTAAACAAAGAATAATACTTTCGGGCGAGATACCCTCCCCTATCAATCCGCCTTCTGGATGCAAATTCAGAACGAGATGTCCAAAAGCGGAATCTATATGTTCCGAAAAAGTTCCAGAGTTTAGAGAAATTGAATCGGGACATTTTTGCGCCTGCCATTTGGTTTGATTATTAAAATATTATTAAAAGAGGATAAACTATGAAAATAGATAAATATATAACAATTCCAATTTTACTTATAATATTTACAATAGTAGCAAATTTATTTTTAGATTATTACATTATACCGAAAAGATATGTGAGAATAGACCAATCTCAACATTTTTACGATATGAAGAAATGGTATGAAAGCGGAAAATTGCCGACAACGAGCGCAAGATTTATTGCAAGTCAAGTGGTTAATGACGAGTTTACCACTCCGAGAGTTCCTGGGGGGGGGTATTATATACTTTATACTTTATTTTATAAAATGGCAAACGAAAGTTTATTAGGAGCAAAGATTATTAATCTTATTTTTAATTTAATAATCATATCTATATTTCTTTTTTGGTTTTATAAAAAATTTGGATTATTAATAACCTCGATTATCGCTCCTTTAATTTTATGCAACGGCTATTTTGTTATGGCGACTACGGATTTTTGGAATCCTAACTTAACTTTGATTTTTAGCTTTCTCTTTTTTATATTTTTATTCGAATATATAGGTTCTGAAAACGAAAATATTATAAAACTTTCCGCCGTTATGATTTTCCCAATACTTGCGATAATGGCGCAAGGACATTTTGTAACTTTTTTTTCTATGATTCCTACGATTATTGTTTATTTGATTATTAAGTTTAAACGTTCGATAAAATATATTATGTTTTGGATATTTGGAGTTTTTATTTCATTTTTGGAATATTTGCCTTATATAATTTCGGAGTTAAAAAACGGGTTTAATAATACGAATATGATTTTTTCCGTTCGCTCTGGGCTTTCTACTTTGCCTTTTCCTCAAATGCATGCAATATTTTTATTTCCGACAAACGAGATGTCCGTATTTTATGGAAATAGTATATACGGTTCTATTAATTTTTGGCTTCAATATCCGTTTATGATATTAGGATTATTATTTTTATTTGCAAGTATTATATTTTCTTTTTACTGCCTAATAAGGGTTTTTTATTTTGTTTTTAATAGAAAATACGAACCTAAATCAAATATTGAAAAAACTATAATAGAGATGCTAAAAATATTTTTAATTTTTATACCGACTACGATAATTGTTAATATACTCGCTCGCTCAAAACCCGGAACATTTCATTATTTATATTCCGCATTTTCTCTTTCATATTTGCCAATTATATTATTTTTATTTCAGAAAAAAGATAAATTTATTTTGAATAAAAAATTTTTCTATATATTTTTTGCATGCATATTTATAAATATTTTTGTAATGACATTGCAACTTACGACTTATACTAAAAATTATGAAGTCCCAAGAAATGTTGAAGGCATGAAAACTGTAGCAAAAACTTTAATAGAATATTCAAAAGGCGAAGAGTTAAGCGTTATAGGTTTGTATGCAGACGATAATTATATGTATAGAGATATTGCGATAGCCTACTTTCCAGATATGGTTTGGAATCAAAATAATAATTCCACAAATTTATATTTAATTTTAGACAGAATAGGGACTTTATCGAGACCTAAATATGCCGTTTCAAATTATATGGAATATCTAAATAAAAACGCTACTTTGCTTGGAGATAACGGAACTTTATTTGTTTATAAATATCATGGCGAAGAGCCTTTGGAAATGCCAAAAAAGAAGTAATATTATTATATATAAAATGACGCATCAAAGTTATAAGTATAGGCGAATATACGATATTTAAATTCCAAATAAAAAATTTATAAGATA
>NZ_SJDU01000130.1 GCF_005518285.1 Brachyspira catarrhinii
TCGAATAGAAAAAGTGGAATACGCTCGAATAGAAAAAGTGGAATACGACTTTGAAAAATCGGGCTACGCTTTAATGATAGTAGACGCGAAGGGAGACCATAGTTCGCTTACTGGAGAATACGCGGCGATAAGAGAGGAAATGAATTCAATTGCAAAATATTTTTCAAAAGAAGTTTGCCGAGATATAACAAAAGAAGAATTAATTTCAAACGCTTCAAAAATAAGAGAGACTATAGGAGACAGAGCGATATTGCGAGCCTATCATTTCATTACCGAAAACGAAAGAGTCATAAATCAAATTAACGCTTTAAAAAATAACGATATAAAAAAATATTTGAATCTTATGAACGAATCGGGGCTTTCAAGTTTTATGTATTTGCAAAATTGTTTTTCAATTACAAGCTCAAAAAATATGGGAGTCGCTTTGGCTTTAACGCTTACGAAAGATTTTTTAAACGGAGACGGAGCATGCAGAGTTCATGGCGGAGGTTTTGCGGGAACTATTCAATCGCTTATTCCGTTAAATAAAGTCGAAGAATATACAAAACTTATGGATTCGATATTCGGAGAAAAAAGCGCGATTAAAATAAAGGTTCGACAATCTCCCGTTTGCGAAATATAATTATCTTTCGGCTACGACATCGATTTTCGCATATTCTTCTGGCGGCAAAATCTTCGGAGCTTTTTCTGAAATATCTCTTAATTCTTTCGAGTAAAAATATTCCGTTCCAGAGATTTTATTCGTAATATATTTTCTTATATTCGATATATAAACCGTAACGCCGGGAAAAAATCCTTCCATAGAAGTGACGCTGCTGTTGGATAATTTTTCAAATTCTTCGCTCATTTCTTTTCTTTTTTCTTCCAATTCGGTCGTTTCTTTTACAAGGTTGGTCACTTTCTTCAATATATTTTTTATCGTCTCTCTTTTATTTTCTGGTATTCTCTGTATAAACGCTTTAGGGTCTTTAAAATATTCCGAACCGAGCAGAGTTTTAAATTTGCTTATCTCTTCTCTATTCGCTTTTATTGTTGTTTGTATATTTTTAAATAAAGCGTATGCTTCGGCGTCTCTTCCGACAATAATAGTCGTTTTGGATTCGCTTATCGCTCCTATACTTCTTGCCCAAACTCCGTTTAAAGCCTTTACATTTCCTCCGATTATTACTCCCTTTCCTTCCAATACTATAACTCTATTATTGCAAGATATGTCCGAGTTTACTATTTGATTCGCTATCACATCTCCGTTCGATATTAAATTGGCGTTTCTTATAAAAGATGCGTAAACTTTTCCGTTTATATGCATGTCGCTGTCGGGTCCGCCGATAATTCCTCCCGATACGATTAAATTTCCTCCGCAGTTTATTTTAGCGTCTTCGATATTTCCGTTTACTTTAATATCGCCTTCGGTTTTAATGCTAAATCCCGGGGTTACATTTTCTTTGATTATAACAGAACCGTCAACTTCTATATTTCCCGTAGACAAATCGACTTTTTCAATTTCAATCACATTGCTAACCGAAATTGTATTATTGTTGTTTACCAAAATTCCTTTTATAGCGCTTTTTATATTTATTCCGTCCGCTTCAACTTTAAGATTATTTCCGATTTTGTAGCAAGGGTCTTCATCATAATTCGCTTCCAAAACTTCATCGTAAATATCGAGTCCGTCAATCGCGGGTTTTTCGGGAATGAAATGAGCTATTTGAACTCCCGCGTCTATATTATGTATAAAACTTCTTTCTTTAAAATCTATGCTTCCGTCTTCCGATTTTTTTCCCGTTTCTATCGACATATCGTAATCGAGTATAACTTTTTGCACATTGCCGTCTATTGGTTTTTTTCCTTCAACGAATACGCAGCAAACTCCTTCGTTAAATTTCAAATTCTCTTCGACAAGCTCTGAAACTTTATCGTAATCTACCATCAATTTAATCGGTATTTCCGAAATAAGATTTTGAATATCGTCCGCGGATAATTGTCTTTTTAATTGTTTTTGAGGAGGCAAAACCATGATTCCGCGCCATTTATCTTCCACATTTATAACGGGAATAACCGAAACGGAATTCATGCCGTCATAAACCACATAACCGAAAACGGCGCTTCTGTATATGCCCGTCATTTTATCGAATTTAACATTTTTTCCCGCTTTGATTCCAGCTCTTTTAGTGATTGATTTTAAAATTTGCTCGCCTGTTACCGCGTAATTTTTCAAAAGCTCGGTATATAAAAGTTGATTATTAGGTTCGGAGTCCACAATTTTTTCGTATATTTCCCGAACATTGATGGTATTGTCAAAAGAATATTCGTAATTGTTGGGGTCCATTGAAAGTAATCCGCTATTTTCCGTTGCCATAATAATCTCCTTAATTTATTGCTTATATTTTATTATAAATTTTATTATAAATTATTTTTTACATAAAAAAAGCATCACATCGCCTTTATTGAATATTTTAACATATTTATCAAAAAATAACTTTATTAATTTATTAGAATTTTTCTCTATGGGAATACTTCCCCAAGAAAAATCTTTCATAATATTGAAGCCTATACTTTTCATATATTTAGATAAAGTTTTTTTTGAAAAAAGCCATAAATGTTGAGGCATAACCGCCCGCCATTTAGCGCCGTATTTTTTCGCAAATATTCCGTCCGCGTTTGGAGTCGTAATAGCCAAATAGCCTCCTTTAGCGAGTATTCTATAAACTTCTTTTAAAGTTTCGGCGGGATTTGGAACATGCTCTATAACATGCGAAAAATGTATAAACGAAAAAAAATCGCTTTCAAAACCGATTTCTATAAGGCTTCTCTCATAAACTTTCAAATTATAATTTTCTCTCGCGTATTTTGCCGAAGAAGAACAAATTTCAACTCCGTAAGTATAGTAACCTTCGCTTTTCAAATAATTAAGAGTCATTCCCGTAGCGCATCCTATATCCAAAACATTTTTATTTGGAAATTCTTTTTTTATATTTTCAAAATCTATATCCTTTAACGCGAGTCTTATAAGCTTAAAAAAATTCTCCTGATTTGCAACCTCGTATTCAAAATAATTGTCGTCATATATAGCGTCAATTTCTTTTTGGCTTATAACGGGATATTGATAAATTAATCCGCAATTTGAACATTTATTATAGCTAACCAAATCGGATTTTATATAGAGTTCCGATTCTTCGCCATTACAGAATTCGCATTTATTATTTGTCATCGCTATATAATACTCCAATATTCATAATCGGAAAAATTTTCACAATTCTTATATATAAATCAATTTTCGCTTTTCTTATTAACCGTTAAAGTTATTTCCATATTATTTTTTATAATCTCGTTCTCTTTAGGAATTTGAGATAAAACAATATCGTTTTCGTTAGTTTCGTCTTGCAATTCAATAATATCGTTAATAATAATATTCGGCAATCTGCTTATCACTTCGTTTGAAATTATATTAAGCGCTTCTTCGTATTTCATTCCCGTAATATCGGGCATATTTAAGGTTATCTGTTCGGGAGAGTTAATTACCAAATATACAGTTCTTCCTTCTTTTATTTTCACTCCGCCTTTAGGCTCTTGATTTACGACAGTTCCCAAAGGAAAATTACTAAAATAATGAGTTTGAACTTTTAGATTAATATTTTCTTTTTCCAAAATATCAAAAGCTTCGTAAATTTCTTTATTCAAAACATCGGGAAGTATGAAAGATTTTCCGCCAGCTTTCACCACTATAAACACGACTATCGAAACCACGAAACATTGCAAAACGAATAATAATAATGCAAATAGAAGAAGCCTCTTAAAAACCAACGCCGAATTTTGATTAACCATTATATCTTTTGGCAGAATTATTTTTAGAAATTTCATTAATTTAATTTTTGCTTTATTAAAAAAATATTTTGTTTTATTCGATTTAATTTTATTAATTAAGTCTTTCATAATTTATATTTAAACTCCTCTATTTAAAATATTCGCCTTCTTTTAATTTATTTCCGCATAAAAATTCTTTAACGGTTTGTCTTTTTTTTCCTTCTTTTTGCAATTCTTTTATGATATAAATTCCGTTTAACGCCGAGACAAAAATTCCATCGTTATTCGTTTCGAGTATTTTTCCGAAATTTGAATTATTGTCTGATTTTTGATATTCGCTTTTAAAAACTTTTATCATAAAATTATCGTAATAACAAAACGCCATTGGGTATCGGACAAACGCTTTAGTCATATTATGCAAGCTTAAAGCGTCTTTTGAAAAATCCAATTTTCCGTCTTCTTTTTTTATTTTCTTGCAATAAGTGGCTTTTTTATCGTCCTGTTTTTTCAGATTTGAAATATATTTTTCGACATCGCTAAAAAATTCTTTTAATAAATTAACTCCGCTTTTTTTAATTTCTTCGTATAATTCGTAAAACTGCCAATTTTCCGAAATTTCAAATTCTTCTTGCAATATAATATCTCCTTCGTCCAATTTATAATCCATTTTTTGTAATGTCGTTCCCGTCTTTTTAAATCCGTTTAGTAAAGCATGTTCCACGGGACTCGCTCCTCTCAAAATTGGCAAAAGAGAACCGTGAATATTTATTGGCATTATTTTAGGAATCGATAAAGTTTTTTTCGATAAAATTTTTCCATAAGCGATAACGATTAAAAAATCTGGTTTTAAATCGGATAAAGTTTTATTAAAATCTTCGCCGTTTATGTTTTCTGGTTTCAAAAGTTTAATATTATTTTCCAAAGCTATTTTGCTTACTTCGGATATTATTATATTTCCCTTTCTGTCTTTTTTGGAATCTATCGGCGCTATTATCGAGGATATATTGACATTATCCATTTTCATTAATTGCAAAATACAATCCGCCGTAAAATCCGTAGAACCAGCAACGATAACATTATACATAAATCTATTATATAAGGTTACCTTTAAAAGTCAAATTAAAAGTTATTCTGTAACAGTAGTAACAAGAGTAATATCTTTAACAAATATTGTCTTAATATTTTCTTCAATTGTCGACTCTTCTCCCAATACTCTAACTTGTTTATTTAAATAACTTGAAAATAAATTCGCCGTATTCATATCAATAGCGAGAAGCTTATAAATTTCAGAGGTTTCATTTTCTTCCAAATAATAATAGCTTTCATTTTCCTTTAGTAAACCCCACTTTTCTTTAGTAGGCTCTGCAGATACGATGCTAATATCAAATAAATATTTGTCCCAAGATTGCCCAACAGTATTTATAGCTCCCGTTCGGTTTCCTTTAAAATTATTCGAGTAAGTGGCTTTTATTGTTATAGTTTTTCCTATATTTTCTCCCGTAGCATATTCGTTTAATTTATCAATATCCGATTGAACCATAACTCTATATTCTTCTAAACCTTCTTTTACTATAAATTGTCTAAATTCATAGTCAATTATATCATACATTGAAGGCAAATGAGGAGATGGGTCTACAATTCCCGTATAGGTAGAATAAACGGGTTGTGGCTCTTCATTGCTTTTGCAAGAAATTATTTGAAAATAAAAAATACTCAAAATAATCGTAAAAATAAATAATTTAAATTTCATAATTTATACTCCTTTTATGGAAATATTAATTCTTTTATTTATAAACAGTCGAGAGATATTTCCCGATAGGTTATACAAAGTTAAAATTGGATTAACTAAATGTAGAATATATTTTTTATATAGATAAAATATATAATTTATAAATTGCAATAGAAAAAGGACAGAATTATAGTCTGTCTGTCTGTTACGAATTTAACGCAAAATTTATTATTCATAATTAAATTAAACTCTTTTAATTAATCTATACATAAGATAACATAAAAATAAAAAAAGTCAAGTATTTTTTTATTAAAGTATTTTTTTATTATTTTAACTTA
>NZ_SJDU01000131.1 GCF_005518285.1 Brachyspira catarrhinii
CTGCATACAGCCCAGTCAACGGTATCGAAAAGAACCGTTTTTTCATCCATTAAAAGATAAGAGTTATATGAAACGCCTTTAGTTAAAGGATGCACATTTTCAAATAGGGCTAAACGATGTTCATTCGCTCCAACCCAGTATAAATCTTCTGTTACTTTTCTAACGCAATGCATTAATTTTCCTCCTGTTAGTTATTTAATTTATTGCTCTTATATTAAAAACCCTCTATAAATGTAGATTTTTCTTCGCTACATTCAGGGCATACCCATTCGTCAGGTAGAGATTTAAACTCTGTTCCTGGCAATACTTCCGCTTCAGGGTCGCCTACTAAAGGATTATATTCATAGCCACAACCTGTGCAAACATACAATTTTGGCAACTCGATTGTTTTTTTAGGAGCTATTCTCTTCATTTTCTTGAATGGAACTTCCGCAGGTTTTTTAGCGCCAGTATCCAAAGCTTTGGCAAGTAGAGGCAAAATCTCTTTAACATCTCCCACTATGCCGTAATCCGCATTTTTGAATATTTTAGCGTTCGCTTTAATATTTATCGCTACTATTATAGCGGCGTTTTTGATTCCTTTCAAATGCTGATTCGCTCCAGAAATACCGCAGGCTATATACAAATTGCCGTTGAATTTTTGTCCAGACATACCCACATATCTGTTTATAGGCAAATATCTCAATTCTTCGGCAACAGGGCGTGAACAACCGATAGCCGCTCCAGCAGCTTTAGCCAAGTCTTCAACCAATTTGATATTTTCTTTTCCGCCGATACCTTTACCCATACTTACCACTCTTTCCGCGTCAACTATAGGAGTGTTGATATCAATTCCAACGGAGAAGTCTATGCCGTCTTTTTGTAAAGCCGCAACCAAAGCGTTAACTCTATCTTGAGCCGAGCCGTCTTTGAATACGATATTTCTTCTTTCGCCAGTGATAGGACCTTTTCTAACGATAAGTCCGCCTCCGCCGCCTCCGCTTGGAGCTTTAGGCATTTTGCCGAGTATAGAAGCGGAAATAACGACTCTTTGAATTTCGTTGGTTCCTTCGTAAATTGTGCAGATTTTAGCGTCTCTGTAGGCTCTTTCCACCATATAAGCGCCTTTAATATATCCGTTTCCGCCGTGAATTTGAAGAGCGTCATTAACTACTTCCAAACCTATATCGGAAGCGTATTGTTTAGCTATAGCCGCTTCAACTCCGTAAGGTTCATGTATTTCTTTCAAATAAGCCGCGCTATATATCAATAGACGAGCAGCGCGCAATTTGGTATACATATCGGAAAGCTTAAACGCAATCGCTTGTTGTTGCGCTATAGGGCGTCCGAACTGTATTCTTTCTTTCGAATATTCCAAAGCCGCTTCGTAAGCGCCTTGAGCTATTCCCAACGCTTGAGCCGCAATTCCTATACGACCTCCGTCAAGAGTTTGCATCGCAATTTTGAAACCTTGACCTTCTTTACCGAGTAAGTTTTCTTTAGGAACTTTAACATCGCTAAATAATAATTGAGCGGTTGACGAAGAACGAATACCCAATTTGTTATAATGTTCTCCGAATTCAAAACCTTCCCATCCTTTTTCAACGATGAAAGCGCTGATACCTTTTGTGCCAATGCCCGGAGTCGTAACGGCAAATACGACATAAATATCCGCTTTAGGAGCGTTTGTGATAAATATTTTTTCGCCGTTTAAGATGTAGTAATCTCCTTGCAATACAGCCGTAGTTTCCGTTCCGCCCGCATCGGAACCTGCTTCGGGTTCTGTCAAACCGAAAGCGCCTATTTTTTCTCCCGTAGCGAGAGGAGTTAAATATTTTTTCTTTTGTTCCTCCGTTCCGAAAGCCGCTATAGGGTAAGCGCCTAAAGAAGTATGAGCCGATAGAATAACTCCGACTCCGCCGTCAACTCTGGAAAGTTCTTCGACAGCGATTGCATAACTTATGACATCGAGACCTGCGCCTCCGTATTTCTTCTCATAAGGTATGCCCATTATGTCGAGCTTTTTTCGTCCCATTTCCTTAACGGCTTCGTCAGGAAATTTGTTATCGAGGTCAAGCTCTACCGCTATGGGTTTCACTACTTCTTCCGCCCATGCTCTGACCTTAGCACGAAATTCTTCGTGTTGTTCAGTTGTTTTAAACATTTGCTTCTCCTTTAATTTGAATTTTTTATATATAAATTACGAATTTTTAACTAATTTAATAAATATAAAATCTACTATTTTCGATTTATATTTAAGACAAAAATAATTTTTATTTTTACCATACATATAGTATAATACAAAAAAATCTAATTGTCAAATGCAAACCGCTATTAATTAGGAATAAAATTCAATTTATCTTAATTATTTATAAAAATTTATGATAAATTAATATTAAATCCTATGTAATTATAAAAATCAAATTCAAAATCAAGAAAAACGCAAAAAATTTTATTTATTTTTTATCCACTTTTAATTATTTTTTTATTTACGAATCTAAAAATTCTTTAAGTTTTTTCTTTTTTGAAGTGGCTCTTAACCTTCTTATCGCTTTCGCCTCTATCTGTCTTATTCTCTCTCTCGTCACTTTAAATACATAGCCGACTTCTTCCAATGTATGACTATAGCCGTCATCCAAACCGAAGCGCATTCTTATAACTTTCTGTTCTCTTTGTGGAAGTTTTCCTATAACGGAATTCAATTCCTTTTGAAAAATTTTAAAAGAGGTTATATTTTGCGGGCTTTCAAATTCTTTATCTTCTATAAGCTCTCCAAGTATCGTGTCATCTTCGTCTCCTATAGGAGCGTTTAATGAAACAGGGTCTTTCGCCACATTTCTAACTTGTTTTACTCTGCTTTCGGGCCATCCCAACGCTTTAGCTATTTCCTGTATTGAAGGCTCTCTTCCATATTGTTGCATATATTGTCTTAAAACTCTTGTTACTTTATTAATCTGTTCTATCATATGAACGGGAACTCTTATAGTTCTCGCTTGGTCGCTTATCGAACGAGTTATAGCTTGGCGAATCCACCAAGTCGCGTAAGTTGAAAATTTATAACCTTTCTTATATTCGAATTTATCAACGGCTTTTATTAATCCTATATTTCCTTCTTGCACCAAATCAAAGAAATGAAGCCCTCTATTGACATATTTTTTGGCAATCGCTATAACCAATCTTAAATTCGCTTTTACTATATGGTCTTTAGCCTGCGCTATTCTTCTTCTTGAGGAATCTATTTTTCTAACCCATTCCGTCAAAGTTTCTTTATCGACTCTAACTTCATCGTAAATATCAGCCAAACGAACTTGAGAATTATGAAAGCTCGTTATAACCGCTTCGATTGCTTCGGGATTTATATTGAAGTCATCGACAAGTTTTATAAATATATCCTTATTTCCTTTTTCGATTTCCTTATAATAATTTTCAAAATCTTCTATATCTTTGTAATATCTCTTTTTAAGTTTTCCAAAATATTCTTCTATTTGATTTATTCTATGCAAATAAAATTTTAATTTTTCGGCTATTCTGTCGATTTCCATTCTATTCAATCGAACTTTAATAAGAAGTTTAACGATTTCTTCTTTGATTTCATCTTGTTCTTCAGTCAAACTTTTAATCTTTTTCGGAGTGGAAATTCTTTTTATTCTTTTATCCAAATAAAGATATTTTTCAGCCAATACCTTATATTCTTTTTCAAAATTTTTGTATTTTCTTTCCAATTTTCTTTTTTCTTGCGTTGAAACATTATATATTCTCGGAGGCTCCAATATTTCATGAATAAAAACTCTCCCCGCATGAACATTTTTAATCGTAGTTAAAACTTCGCCGACAACCAAATGAGTGTTTAACACAATCCCTTCGATTTCAGATTCTCCCGATTCTATCTTTTTAGAAAAATCCACTTCATCGTCATGCGTAAGCAAATTAACCTTTCCGATTTCTTTCAAATATAATCTTATAGGGTCGTCATTGTTTCCTATTTTTTCTTCCACATGAATATATTTATTTTCATCGTCCGCTTTATTTTTTTCTTTAGTTAGGTTTTCAAATTCTTTTTTATCTTCTACAGTCGCTATATTTCTCGCGTTTAATAATTGAAATAAAATATCTATAACATCGGCGTCCAAATTATCTATGGCGTTGTTAATTTCCTTATATGTCAGATATTTGTTTTCGTTTCCTTTTTCCAATAAATTTTTTATTTTTTCATTTTTCAGTAAAAGGTCGCAATCTTCTTCTATAGTTTTATCAATAGTAGTGTCAATCATATTTAACTTCCTTGATGTAATTTTTCTTTTTGCTTATTAAGTAAATGAATTTCTCTCGCTTTCGCGCAAATAGACTCGAAACTATCTTTATTTTGAATAGAATTTAAATTATTATTTAAAAGTTCTTTCCTCTTATAGTCTAAATCGCCGCTTTTCATTTTAATAATAAGCTCTTCCAATTTTTCTTCAATATTGTCTTTATATAAATTTTCCTTGCTTTTTATTCGATTCGCTATATTCTCGTTTCCAAGTATATTTAAAGCGTCTTCGGATGTCGCGTCTTTGCCAAGAGTCAAGAGTCTTATAAAAAATTCTTTGGTTATATCTTTCTTAAAAAGGTCAACCCCAATCTCTCTTTCTGCCTCTTTTATTAAAGACGGATTCAAAGCAAGCAAATATATTAAGCTATTTTCATAATAAAAATTATTATCGGTTTTTATATTTTTATTTTTTAAAACATAATTGTTTGAATTATAATTTAAAAATTTATTTTCTCTATTCGATTTAAACGAATTTATATAATCTTTATTGAAAGCCTCTCTGTCTATAGAAAGTTTTGACGCTATATGAGATATTATCATTTGCTTTTCCGTTTCGCTTTTTAATTCGTTCAAATATTTATAAAGAATATTCACAATTTTCAACTTTTCTTCTATCGAAAGATTATTTGGCTCTTTTTTTTCTCTTATACAACTTTCTACAATAAAATCATACCAATCGAGCCTATTTTTATATAAATTATCAAAACCGTTTCTATTGTAAATCGTAAAATATTCGTCCAAATCTTTAGTTTCTTTTATAGATAGTATAGTCAATTTTAAATCGAATTTCAATAGTATTAATATAGCTTTTTGAGTGGCTTTTATTCCCGCTTCGTCTCCGTCCAAAGCCAAAACTACATTATTCGTATATTTTTTTATTTCGATTGCATGCTCTTCGCTTATAGCAGTCCCTAAAGAACCTACCGCGTTTTTAATATTCATTTTATGGCAGGCTATAGTGTCCATATAACCTTCGACTAATATAATTTCGTCTTCTTTAAGAATATATTTTTTCGCTATATTTATTCCGTAAAGACAAGATTTCTTTTTGAAAATCAAACTTTCTTTTGAATTCAAATATTTAGGCTCTTTTCCGTCTATACTTCTTCCGCCAAATCCTATGATTTCCTCTCTTTCGTTAATTATTGGAAACATTATTCTATTTACAAAATTATCGTAAAAATGATTTGGGTTATTTTTGCTAACATTAACAAGCCCCAACGCATACATATTCTTAACGCTGATTTTATTCGAAGATAGAGATTTTATAAGCGCATCCCAACTCGGAGGCGCGTATCCGATTTTGAATTCTTTTATTATAGCAAAAGGCATTTTTCTATTTTTCAAATATTGAACGGCGTCTTTATAAAAATAATCTCCGTTTTTATCTTTTAATAGAAGATTTTTGCCGAAAAAATTGCAAGCCGTTCTGTTTATTCTTCTGCTTTCCAAATATATTTGCTCTTTTTGAGAACTTTTAGCCGAAAAGAAACCGCTCGTGTCCACCGAAAATCTATTTCCAAGATATTTAACCGCTCCTTTGAAATCCATTCCTTCTTTTTCTTTA
>NZ_SJDU01000132.1 GCF_005518285.1 Brachyspira catarrhinii
GCGGAATCGGACAACGCTTATAAAATAAAAAACGAAGAGCCGATTTTGGTTATAATGGGAAATCCTCCTTACAATTCAAAGTCGGAAGAGATTAATTGCAAAGAATGGATATTAGATAAATTAAAATTTTATAAAGAAAATTTGAATGAAAAGAAAATTAATTTGGATGACGATTATATAAAATTCATTCGTTTCGCTCATTGGAAAATGGAAAGCGCAGAAAAGGGAATAATCGGAATAATAGTAAACAATTCTTTTATTAGCGGCGTCACTCATAGAGAAATGAGAAGAAAACTTATGCAAACATTCGATGAAATTTATATTTTGGATTTGCATGGCAATGTGAATAAAGGCGAAAAATGTCCCGATGGCTCGGCGGATTTCAATATTTTTAATATAAAGGAAGTCGGCGTTTGTATCGCTTTATTCGTAAAAACGGGAAATAAGAAAAGTCATTATGACGGTGGCGATTGCAAAGTTTATTTTCATGAAATTTTTGGCTCGCAAGAATTCAAAAGAAATTATTTAGCGGACAAATCTATTTATTCGGAAAAATTAATTAAATTGGAAGACGATGAAAAATATCATTGGTTTACTAAAGTTAAAAGCAATGAAAAATATTTAAATGAATTTATCGGATTAACTGAAATTTTTAATATTGTAAATAGCGGAGTAAAAACCGATAGAGATAGTTTATTTATAGATAAAGATAAAAACGAACTTACAAAAAGAATGAAAATATTATTTTCTAAAAATTTAAATGAAGATTTTATAAATAAATATAATGTAAAAAATTCAAGCGGTTATAAATTAATTGAAAGATTAAAAAATGAAAATTTTGAAGAAAATAATATAATTAAAATCCATTATAGAACTTTTGATTTTCAATTTATTTATTATAAAGTTGGAATTACAAGCCGCCCATCATTTGAAGTAGCTAAAAATTTTTTAAATGATAAAGAAAATATTGGTTTAATTTTTACAAGAAATGTGACTGATAATAATTACAGACATACTTTTATTACAGATAAAATGATAGATGTGCATGTTAATAGTGGACAAGATTATATTGCGCCGCTTTATTTATACGAAGAAAATTCCGCCGAAGAGTTGGGATTTGAAAATTCATGCAAGCCGAATTGGACGAATTCTTTTAAGGAGTTTTTGAAAAATTATATAAACGATAATCCGAGAGAAATTTTGAATTATATTTACGCGATTCTTTACTGCCCGAGTTATAGAGAAAATTATTAAAGAAGATTTGAAATATGATTATCCGAGAATTCCGTTTACGAATGATAAAAATATTTTCGATAGGTTGCAAAAGTTGGGCGGAGAATTGATTGATTTGCATTTGCTTAAAAAAGTTCCGCAAATCAGCGCAGGCTACCCTGAAAAAGGCGAGCATAAAATATCTTACTGTAAATATAACGAAGAAGAAAAAAGAATTTATATAAACGAAAAACAATATTTTGAAAATGTGAAAAAAGAAGTTTATCATTATTCCATTGGCGGTTATAAGCCGATTGAAAAATATATTAAGGCGAGAGAGATTTTGACTTTGAGCGATATTAAGCATTTGATTAAAGTTGTGTCGATAATTGAGAGGACGATTTTAGCGCAGAGGGAGATTAAGGAGGTTTGGCTCTCTACCGTTTGGTAAAACTTGAAAAATAAAATATTATTGATATACTTAATTAAGAGGTTAAATTATGTCCACAAGAGAAGAAATACAAAAAGAAGTCGACAATAATTATCAATTCTTCTTAAAAGAAAAAGATAAAATCCCAAATTATTTGCTTGATAAATATGTCTTAATAAGAAAAGAGGAATTTATAGAATATTTTGACAGCATTGATGACGCTATAAAATATGCAAAAATAAAATACGAAGATAATTTATATTCCGTTCAAAAAGTAAACGATTTGCCGATAAATTTAGGATTTATGGGAAATATGCTAAATGCCTAAAATAACGCTTAATTTGATAAATAATCAATTATTAGCTGACGCTTTTATTATGCAAGATAATAAGATAAAAACGCCCGTTAAAATTTTATTCGATACTGGAGCAACCGTAAGCGCTATAATCGGCAAAGTAGCTAAACAATTAAATTTAATTCCAATTTCTAAAACTCGCCTACAAACTCCTACGGGATTAAGTATAGTTAATATTTATGAAATCAATTTAATAATTCCTTTAAATAAAAATGAAATAAATTTTGAACAAAAAATTAAAGCGTTGGAAATAGCCGATAATATTGATTTTGATATAATAATAGGTATGGACATAATAAGCAAAGGTTGTTTAATAGTATCTGATAATATTTTTATATTTAATATATAATTTGACAAAATTTAATAATTTTATTATAATTAAAAAAGTCGGTTTTAAATTCCGAAGTTTATAATATATTTAATCAAGGAATTTTTATGTATAAAAATAGCGTAAAAGAAGAAAAAAAATTGCTTAATCTTGCTTTAAAATATAGGGAAGAAATAGGCGAAGAAGATTTTAACGCCATTGTTAGTTTATGTTATGGTAGAATAATGGGAAAAAAAATAAACGATTCTATAAATAGAGTAATAATTCCCGCTTGCAATAGAATAACAAAAACGATGGTAAATATTAATTATGGCAGAAAATAACAATAAAATTAGCAATAAAAATAATAAAAAACTTCTTTCTGAAGAAAATAATAAACTAAAAGAAAAAGAAATTAAAACAGGTATAGTTGAACGTCAATTTATGTCTCTTATGGGTTCTTTTAATCCTACTCCGCAACTTTCGGAAGATAATATAAATAAATTGATAGAAAACGATGATAAACATGATGAAAGAAAATTTAAAGACAAAAGAGAAATAAGAATTACAGCTATAATTATTATAGCGATAATAATGTTTATAATATTTATATTCAAAGATAATATCGAATTATTAAAGGATATTCTTATTCCTATTATTCTTTCATTTTTCACAGCCATTGGCGGATACGGTTATGGATATAAAAAAGGAAAAGATGCTGACGATTAAATATGGGAAGCGTGTTTGGAAAAAATATTAAATTAAGTTTGTTCGGCGAATCGCATGGAGAAGCCATCGGATGTGTTATTGACGGTTTTCCGAATGGGATTAAAATTGACAACGATTTTATAGAATTAGAAATGGAGCGAAGAAGAGCGAAAAATTCGAGCATATCGACTACAAGAAACGAAAAAGATAAAGTGGAAATTCTTTCGGGTTTGCTTGAAAATAAAACTACGGGAATGCCGATAGCCGCGATAATAAGAAATGAAAATAAAAGAAGCGGGGATTATTCAAACTTAAAAATAATGCCTCGCCCTTCTCATAGCGATTTTACGGCGATGATAAGGTATCAAAATTATAACGACATAAGAGGCGGAGGACATTTTTCTGGAAGGCTAACAGCTCCTTTAGTATTTGCGGGCGCTTTATGTAAATTGGCTTTGAAAGAAAAATTTGGTATAAATATAGCAGCTCATATAAAACAAATCTATAATATAAAAGACAAATATCCAAACGACAGATTGCCAAGTTATAAAGAATTTGTTAATAATTACAAAAAAGAATTATCCGTATTCGACAATGACGCGATGAACGAAATGATAAAAATAATTAAAGAAGCAAAAATGAATATGGATTCAGTCGGCGGAATTATAACGGTAGTCGCTTTTAATGTTCCAGTGGGATTTGGAGAGCCTTTTTTTTCTTCTATTGAAAGCAGAATAGCGGAGTCGATGTTCGGAGTTCCCGCGGTTAAAGGAATTGAATTTGGACTCGGATTCGATTTTGTTAATTATAAAGGAAGCGAATGCAATGACGCTTATACGATAAAAAATAATAAAATAAAAACGAAAACTAATAATAACGGCGGAATTTTGGGAGGAATTTCAAACGGAATGCCGATTGTCGTTAATGTCGCAATCAAACCTACTCCTTCTATAGCGAAAGAGCAATTAACTTTGAATATAAAAACTAAAAAAGAAGAAAAACTTATAATTAAAGGAAGACATGACCCTTGCATTGCCGTTCGGGCAGTTCCCGTTTTGGAAGCGGCTTTATCGGTTGCATTATTAGATTTATGCGTTGAAATGAAAGGAAAATTTTTGAAATAAAAATTAATAATAAATAAGAAATAAAGAATTATATATTTTTACCGTTAATATTAATAATAAAAAAATAATTTAATCAATAAAATTTAAGTAAAAATAAAAATGAAAAAAATAACTTTTATAATATTTGTAATTTTTAGTTTAAATCTTTATTCAAAAGTCGGATTTAAAGAATCCACAATAATTGAAAAAAAAGATTACGGTTATATAGTTTATGCGGAAGATTATTATAGATTATATTCTTTGCCTTCCTATTATTTAGAATACGATATGCTTAAAAATGTCGATTATTTAGAGCGAGCCTTGAATGCGCCTTTCGATTTTGTAAACAGAGCGTTAACGATAATAGAAACGGAAGAATCCTATACTCGATATAAAGACTTGATGCATATGCAATTTAATTATCTTATAACTCAAAATTATATTTATATCGCGGGACTTTACGATAAAGAAAATTATTATTTTTACAATTCGCAGTTTGACGAAGATATAAAGAAAAGTTTTGAATACGCGACTTATTTTTATAATTTGGCGAAAGAAAGATGGGCGATTACGAAAGATTTAGCTCAAAAAGTTATGGTTAATAAATCGAAATTGGAAATGGATAATTTAATCGACAAGGCTTATAAAATCGCTCTCGGCGAAATCGATTATAATAAAACCGCCGACAGACAACTTAAACATATAGAAAATATTTTATCTCAAATGAATTAAAATTAATTATTTAAATAAAAAGGTTAATATTATGGAATGGATATATTTAATTTTAGCGGGAATTCTTGAAATATTTTGGGCTACATGTTTAAAATTATCAAACGGATTTACCATATTAAAGTTTTCAATATTAACGATTACAGGAATGGTTTTTAGTTTTGTTTTTTTAGCTCAAGCTACAAAAATTTTGCCTCTCGGAACTTCTTACGCTATTTGGACAGGAATTGGAGCTTTAGGTTCTGTAATAATTGGAATTATATTGTTTAAAGAAGTTTTTACATTGCCGAAAGTTTTATTTGTGACGCTTCTTTTGATTGGAATAATAGGTTTAAAAGTAACTTCTTCTCATTAAAAATTATAAATCAATATGCAAAAATATTATCCTTTAATTGATAAAAATAGCGAATTTGACGCCGTGATATTGGGAGACGGAGATTATCCTTTTGCGGAAATTCCTTTAACTATTTTAAGAAACGCTAATTTTATTTGTTGCTGCGATGGAGCGGCTTTGAAACATATTAAGGACGGAGGCAAATTTGACGCTATAGTAGGAGACGGCGATTCGATTCCAGAAAATTTCAAACAAAAATATAAAGAAATTTTGCATATAGAAACGGAACAAGATACGAACGACCAAACTAAAGCGACTCGATTTTGTATTAATAAAGGTTTCAATCGCATCGCTTATGTCGGAGCTACGGGAAAACGAGAAGACCATACATTAGGCAATATATCTCATCTTATAACCTATCTTAAAGAATATAAAATCGATGCGGTAATGTTCACGGACTATGGCTATTTTGTCGCTGCTTACGGAAATTCAAAATTCGCTTCTTTCAAAGGACAGCAAATTAGTTTTTTCAATATCGACTGTTATAAATTTGAATCGAAAGGAACTAAATGGAAAACAGACGCCTATAAATATTGGTGGCAAGGAACTTTAAATGAATCTTTGGGAGACGAAATTGAAATATTATCGGACGGCTTTTTTTTAGTTTTCAGAACTT